>CAIZZE010000070.1 GCA_903937405.1 uncultured Alphaproteobacteria bacterium
GACATTTTGGACAAGTTTTTAGTCATGTTTTTTGACTGGAATTTAGAGGTTTCTATTCGGAGAGAATAGAAAAAACTTGGAAAGCCTTGAAACTGGGGGCGAAAAGTGGATTTTTAGCCCCCCATTTTTTTAATTATGCCAATTTTAATAATGCGCCAATAGATCCTGAACTTGTTTTGGGATCTATTGTCAACTAATTATTTAGCCGCATTCTTTGAAAACACCGAAATATAATTCACATCCAAGTTCTCTGTTTCCTTCCACTCATCATTTAAAATATTATAACTAAATCCGCGTAGATATTTTAAATTCATTTCACAAGCATTTGCAGCGCTATTAGTTTCTGAAGGTTTTAAAAATTTCTTCCAATCGTGAGTTCCGCGCGGAAGCCAATGTAAAATATATTCAACAGCAATTTTGGCTAAAGCTAAAGATTTTAAAGTGCGATTTATAGTTGCAACAAACAGCAATCCATTTGGTTTTACAAGTTTCGAACAGCTTTCAATAAAGCCTTCAACATTGGCAACATGTTCGACAATTTCGAGCGCAAAAACTACGTCGAATTGTTCATTTGTTTTTACTAAATCTTCTGCAGTTGTAGCGCGATAATCAATTTTTAAAGCAGATCTTTCAGCGTGAATTTTTGCAACTTCAATATTTTTTTGAGATGCATCAATTGCAGTAACATTCGCCCCCATTTTGGTGAAAGGCTCGGCTATAAGTCCGCCGCCGCAACCAACATCGAGAATTTTTAAATTTTCATCAATTTTAAAATTTTCTTCAATTTTTTTTCTGATGTAAGAAATGCGAATCGGATTAAATTTATGCAGCGGTTTAAACTTGCCAGTTTCGCTCCACCATTCATCAGCGATGCGGGAGAATTTTTCTACTTCTTGCGGGTCAATTGAAGAGGTCATAAAAAATTATTTATTTTTAGGAATTTTATTTACATCCATCATTTCGTAATTCTCAGAATCATTCATCCAATTTTCTTTCACTTTCACAAATAAAAATAAATGAACTTTGGTTCCGGCGATTTCGGCAATATCAGTGCGCGCTTCTTGACCGATTTGTTTAATCATCGAAGCATTTTTTCCAAGAATAATGCCTTTTTGGCTTTCTTTAGTGACGAAAATTGTTTGGTGAATTTTAAGTTCTTTATTATCCAAAACCTCATAAGAATCGGTTTTAACCGTGAGAGAGTAGGGCAATTCCTGATTCAATTTTAAGAATAATTTTTCGCGTGTAATTTCTGAAACAATAAAACGCATTGGCGCGTCAGTGATTTGTTCTTCATCGTAAATCCAACCTAAATTCACACATTTTTCGCAAAGAAAATTTTTGATTTTTTCAACACTTTCACCAGTTTCTGCAGAAATCGGAAAAATATCTTCAAAGCCCATTTCAACTAGGCCAGCCATGATTTCTAAAATCTTAACTTTTTTAACCAAATCAATTTTATTAATGATGATTGTAAGTTTGGAATTTTCCTTTTTTAGATCTTCAATGATGCGAAGATTTTCGCGGTTTAATCCAAGAGTTGCGTCAATTACAAAACACACATGATCTGCGTCGCGAAGCCCTTGCCAAGCGGATTTAACGATAATTCTTTCTAAAATTTTATCATCGCGCGGAATAAAAATTCCGGGAGTGTCAATTATAATTAGCTGGGCATTTTTTTCGATAATAATTGCTTTAATCGAGTTGCGCGTGGTTTGAACTTTTGGCGAAACGATAGAAAGTTTTTGACCTAAAAGAGCGTTTGTAAGCGTAGATTTTCCGGCATTTGGTGCACCAACAATTGCAACTGTGCCGTGAGTTTTATTTTTCATTTTTTGAATTATATTTTACTTAAAGATCACACTAGATCCTGAAACAAGTTCAGGATGACGATGTGGGAATTCAGAGGCTTAACAAAAACTTCGTCATCCTGAACTTGTTTCAGGATCTATTTGTAAATTAAGAATTAGCTGCCGCCAAGTCTTGCGCAATCATAAACGCCAGTTCAACACTTTGCGAAGAATTTAATCTCGGATCGCAATGTGTGTGATAACGATCTTTCAAATTTAATTCAGTAATTTGCTGATTTCCGCCTAAACATTCAGTTACATCTTGACCGGTCATTTCAAAATGCGCGCCGCCGGCGTAAGTTCCCGCCAGTTTATGAATTTTGAAGAATGATTTAATTTCACTTAAAATATCATCAAACTTACGCGTTTTATAACCATTGGAAGATTTAATCGTATTGCCATGCATCGGGTCACAAGACCAAACTACCGAACGTCCAGCATCGCGAACTGCTTCAACTAAAGGTGGCAAAATTTGTTCAACTTTTGCAGCGCCCATTCTTGAAATTAGTGTTATTCTTCCGGCTTCATTTTCAGGATTTAAAACATCTAAAAGTTTCAACAAATCATCTTTTGAAATTGATGGCCCAACTTTAAATGCAATCGGGTTAGAAATGCCGCGCATAAATTCAACATGCGCTTCATTGGGATCGCGAGTTCTATCACCAATCCACAACATATGCGCGCTTAGATCGTAGAATTTTTTATTATCTTTATTTTGAATCGTGAAAGCTTCTTCATAATTCAAAAGCAAGGCTTCGTGAGAAGTAAAAAAACTTGCAGTTGTAAGTTGCGGCAGACTTTTAGCATCAAGGCCGCAAGCGCGCATGAAGTTTAAAATTTTATTAACTTCACCAATCACTTCTTCAGTATTTTTTTTGCTGTCTAAACTATGAGCAAATTCTTCATTCCATTTATTTACTTTTTCCAAATTGCCATAACCGCCCAAAGCAAGAGAGCGTAAATAATTTAGTGAAGCAGCAGAATGAAAATAAGATTCTACTAAACGTTGTGGATCGGAAATTCGGGAATTTTTTTCAAAATCAATTCCGTTGATAATATCGCCGCGATAGCTTGGAAGAGTAACTCCCTCAATAGTTTCATTGCCGTCGGATCTTGGTTTGGCATATTGTCCGGCAATTCTTCCAACTTTTACAACTGGCTTGTTTAGACCATGCATCAAAGCGATTGTCATTTGCATGATGGTGCGAAAAAAGTTTTTTAAATTATCGTGAGAAAATTCAGTAAAGCTTTCAGCGCAATCGCCGCCTTGCAATAAAAAGGCTTCGCCATTGGCTACGGCGGCTAATTCTGCTTTTAGTTTTTCGATTTCATCAAATGAAACAAGTGGCGGAAAATTTTTAAGTTGCGCTTCAGTTTCTTTTAGCAAGCCTTGATTTTCATAAGTTGGCTGCTGTTTAATGGGAAAATTTCTCCATGAATTTGCCGTCCAGTTTTTTGACATAGTTACTTCTAAAATGTTGATTTTGTAGGATTGAGGAATGATTATTAAAAACAGCAAATCAATGTCAATTAATTAAAAACCAAAATTCGATGAAAAAAATAATCGCCTTTCAAGGCGCTGTTGGCGCCAATTCAAATCTGGCTTGCAGCACTTATTATCCTGATTTTGAAGCTAAAGCTTATCCAACTTTTTTTGATGTTTTTCGCGCCGTTGAAAAAAGCGAAGTGCAATATGGCATGATTCCGCTAGAAAATTCTTACGCCGGACGCGTTTCAGAAATTCATAATTTATTGCAGGAAGAAAAAGTTTCCATCATCGCCGAACATTTTTTATCAATTAATCACAACCTTGCCGCGCTTGATGAATCTAGCTTGAATCATATAAACGAAGTTCTTTCTCATCCTCAGGCTTTAATGCAATGCCAAAATAATTTACGTGATTTAAAAGTGACATTGCGTGAATTTTCGAACACCGCAGAAGCGGCAAAATTTGTGGCAAATGGCAACGACAAAAGCAAAGCAGCGCTTTGCTCAAAGATGGCGGCGCAAACTTATGGTTTAAAAATAATCAAAGAAAATATGCAAGATTCGCAAGGCAATACCACAACTTTTATTGTGATTGCTAAAGATGCGATTGATCCAAATCCGGAAATTGCACCAGTTGTAACTACAATGTTATTTACAATTCGAAACATTCCCGGCTCGCTTTACAAAGTGCTTGGCGGCTTTGCAACAAATGGCGTTAATATGGTAAAATTGGAAAGTTATATTCCGGGCGGCGCTTCTAAACAGGCGAAATTTTTTATCACAATTGATGGCCATCCAAATCAAAAAAACGTTGGATTGGCTTTGGAAGAAATGGGATTTTTTTCTAAAAATGTAAAACTGCTCGGTGTTTATTACGCAGATAAATCAAGGTTTGAGAATTAATTCATGAGAATTGTAGCAGGAAAATTTCGCGGCAAAAATTTAACAAATTCTGATCATTTAAAATCACTGCGCCCGACAACCGATAAAAATCGAGAAGCGCTTTTTAATATTTTATCTTCCGGAAAAATTATCAAAGAAATTGGTTTTGAAATTATTGGTGCTGATATTTTAGATTTATGTTGCGGCAGCGGCGCTGTTGGTTTTGAAGCTTTGTCGCGCGGCGCAAAATCAGTTTTATTTTTAGATAATAATTCGGTGCATTTAAATTTAGTTAAAAAAAATTCAGAGATTTTGAAAGTTGAAAACAGCATTAAAATTTTAAATGCCGATGCCAAAAAACTACCAAAAAATGATAAGTTTTTTGATTTAATTTTTATCGATCCACCATACGCCGAAGACTATTTGGCAATTATGAACAGCTTGTCAGAAAATGGTTGGCTTCAAAAAAATTCTTTAATTGTTGTTGAGTTTCAAACCGCAACAAAGCCACAAGATTTTGCTTTAGAGAATTTTAAACTTCTCGATTTGCGCCAATATGGCAAAACTTCTTTTGCGTTTTTTATGAATCAAAAAATTTCACCCTCTCAGTCGTAATTATGGCTAAATTAACAGTGGCTAGTCATCGGTAAAATTTAAATAATTAATGAATTAATCAAGTATGAGAGAAAACTTCAGCGATTTAGATGATTTAATAGAAAAAACTCATAGTGAATATACTAAAAAATATTTTATTGAGGCTATCGAATGCTACAGATCTGGCGCCTACAGATCCGCCATTGTAACTCTAAACATTGCTGTTTTAACTGATATTTTTGAGAAAATAACCGAATTATCAAATGATGGTGATAAGAAGGCTTTACAACATGTTAGTAAAATTGATGCTTTATACCAAAAAAGCACCAAAGAAAAAAATAGTTACGCTGTTTACAAAGAGATGTCTGATTTAGAAAATAATATTAGAGAAGATTCTTTTAGAGAATTTGAGTTCTATTCAGAGAAGGACCATAAAATCTTAGAAGATGTGTGCTACTACAGGAATATCTCTGCCCATCCTCTATTTTATCAAAACGATAGATATAATAATTTTAGCCCAGAACTTACTAGGTCTTTGATTGTTGAGGCTGCAAATATTCTTTTTATACACAGGGCTACAAATGGTAAGGCTATAAAAGATATTTTATTTGAGGTCATTAAACAGAAATCTTTTGCGGAACTTAAAATTGAGAAAATTGAGAAAATTATTTTTTCTTCTAAATATTTAGGGAAGGCAAAAGAAAATGTTATATTAGACTTTACGCAAGCCATCTTTGCTAGCGCTTTGAACACAGAATATGCCCTTTTTTAGAAGTCTCTCCCTTTTTTCTTTTAAGAATTAGTTTAAAAAATTACTTCTGAATCAATGAAGTCACATCAAGCATTCTCAAAGAAAATGCCCATTCATTGTCATACCAAGAAGCAACTTTAACTAGATTGCCGCCCATAACTCTGGTTTGAGTTGTGTCGAAGCAAGAGCTAAAACCTGTGTGGTTGAAATCGATTGAAACCAAAGGTTCATCAATGATTTGCAGAACTTCTTTCATTCTACCTACGGCAGCTTTTCTAACAGCTTCATTCACTTCTTCTTTAGTTGTATCGCGTTTAGCGATGAAGTTTAAATCAACCATTGAAACGTTAGCAGTTGGAACGCGAATCGCATTGCCGTCCAATTTACCTTTAAGCTCGGGCAAAACCAAACCAATTGCTTTTGCCGCACCGGTTGAAGTTGGAATCATTGACATTGCGCAAGCTCGGGCTCTGCGTAAATCTTTGTGTGAATTATCAACGATGTTTTGGTCGTTTGTGTAAGCGTGAATTGTGGTCATGAAACCTTTCTCAATTCCGATGGCATCATTAATTGCTTTGGCAATTGGAGCCAAACAGTTTGTGGTGCAAGAGCCAACTGAAATAACTTTATCATCGGCATTTAGCGAATCGTCATTAACGCCGTAAACAATTGTTTTTACATTATCTTCTTTTGCTGGAGCTGAGATAATAACTTTTTTAGCACCTGCATCAATATGTTGGTGAGCGTCAGCATATTGAGTGAAAACTCCCGTACATTCAAGAACCACATCGATTTTCAAATCAGCCCAAGGCAATTTTTTTGGATCGCGCTCACTAAAAAGGCGAACTTTTTTGCCATCGATTACTAGAAAATTTCCATCAGCTTCAACGCTTTTTGAAAAGCGACCGTGGATTGAATCATATTTTAAAAGATGTTTTTGAGTTCCGATTTCTGCTGGTCCATTAACCGCAACAAGTTCGATATTAGAATAGCGAGCATCTTCAAAAATTGCTCTGGTAACGCAGCGGCCAATTCTGCCAAGGCCATTAATTGCGACGCGAATGGTCATATTTTATTAATTTAATTATTTTGAAGAAACTCGAGAATTGTAGTAAGTTAAAGCATTTCTAAAATCTTTAAGACTGATTTTAACCGTAATGTCTTTATCTGAGCCGCGCACGCTAAATCTCAAATACAAAAAGTCACCATTTTTCATTTGGCGGTAAAGAGTATTTTTTTGTTCATCATCAAGCGGAATAAGTCCAAAATCTTTGGCGCCAAGAGTGCGAGAAAGAATTAAATCATTGCGGTCAACACGAATTTTTACGAAAGTGCCAATTTGGATTTGCGGAATTACTAAATAAAGTTGGCTTAAATATTTTAATGTAGGTTCGATCGTTATAACGGAAGTATTGTCATAAAATTTTGAAGCAACTTTGCAGTGAGCCAAATCCATCATCGCATCGATTTCGCAAAAAACTTTCCAGTCGCCGAAAGTTTTTTCTTCGTTTTGAATATCGATTATTTCGCTAAAAGCTGGATTAATGCTTGTGAGCTGAAAAAACGTCGCTAAAAAAAATCCAAAAAAAATTTTTTTCATTATGAGTTTTATTTATTTACTGATTTACGGATTATTGATTTTCCTATGCCTGGTCGGGCTTTGTGGCTTGTTTTTCTTTCAGGAATATATTAGAAAAATTTCCTGCCTTTCAGTTTCTTACAGCAGTTTTCTCATTTTAATTACGGTTCTGGCTTTAAAAAATCCGCGCTTAAATGAAGTTTTGGTGATTATGGTTAGTATTCTGGCGATTTTTTCGGTGAATCTTTTAATCGGAATCGGAATTGCGCGCTCAATTGCTGAGGCGCAACTAGAAAAAGAAAAACCAAGCGTTTAATTAAACGTTATCTAGTTTCAAATGAACTGTTTCAGTTTTTGGTTTTAATTCTGCGATTAATTTTTTTCTCAAATCTGCCGTGTGATTTTCGATTTGGTCAAGAATATCAAGGATTTGCAGTGCTTCTTGAGATAATTCATTGATGCTTTGTTGTTCTTTTATAAGGGCGTTATTCATAAAAAGTTAATTAAAAATTAAGACTTAGGACCAAGTGGGAGAAGAGTGTTTGGTTTTTGCGAGATGTCAATAAATTTTGATTATAAGTTGGTAATTAAAAATCGGATAGATCCTGAATCAAGTTCAGGATGACGGAGTGGATGTTTAAGTTCGAGTACAACTTTCCCCTCGTAGTCATCCTGAACTTGATTCAGGATCTGGCGTGAACTTCAATCAAAATTATTTAGCATCTTCCCCGTCAAACTCTAACACCACTTCTTTCCAAATATCATATTTATCCAACGGTAAATTCCGCAGCGGACTACACAAATCAAGCGCTCTTCTAACATTATCAACGCCAATTTTATACAAGGTTTCCGCAGGATCATTATAACGATCAATGTCAATTGCCTCATCTAAATCTGAATCAATATAACCATCTTCACTAACGCGCACTTTAATCAAAATTTTAGTTTTACTTTGCATTTTAGTTTCATCGCGCGCACGGCGATAACATCTTTTTAGCTGCGATTGAATGTTAAATTTTTCGCGTGCTGAAAGATCAAGATTTTCCAGATTATTTGCCGTATCAACCGAATCAGATTTTGTCGGTTCTTTTTTCTCGCTCGCTTCTTCCTCTTTTTCATCTTCTTTTTTGGAGCCAAAATCTTTTTCTTTTTGCGAAGTTTCATTTTGCTCTTCATCCTGATTCTCATTCACTTCTTCATCTTCTTTCGCTTTATCAACTTCTTTTTGATTTTCCTCCGGTTTTTCTTCGGGCTGTTTAAATTCGCGAGCTTCTTCGGCAACAGGCTTGGCCACTGATTTTGCAGGCTTTGATTTAGCCAATTTTTTAGGCTGTTCTTTTACTTTATTTTTCGGTGATTTTTTCTTTGATTTTGCTTCAGCAACTTCTTTTTTAATTTCTTTGGAGTTTGACTCTTTTTCCGCTTTAGCTTCTGAAGTTGGTTTAGCTTTATTGGAAGTATCATCGCCATTTATTGCTACCAGACTTACGGAAACCTCACTGGTTTTGCTTTCATCCACAGTTTTTAAATCGAAATTAGCATAAATGGCAAGCAGCAATAGGAAGTGGAGAAATAGTGAATAAAGTAGGTTTTTAATCATTGCGCCAATTCAGTTGCTAAAACTACTTGATTAAAGCCAGCAACGCTGACTGTTCTAACCACTTCCATTACGCGGCCGTAATCGAGATTTTTATCGGCGCGAACGTAAATTTTATTGCTTAAATTATTGCCGGTGATTTGCAAAAGTCGCGAGGGAAGGACAGCGAGTTTTATGGCTTCATCTTGTAAAAAAATTGAACCATCTGATTTTACCGAAATAGAAATAGGTTGGATTTTTTCATTGGATGGAGTTGCGGCACCTTTTGGAAGATCGATATTGATCGAGCTTGTCATCATTGGGGCTGCAACCATAAAAATAATCAACAAAACTAAAAGCACATCAACGAAAGGCGTGATGTTAATGTCGCTGACGATACGACGTTTTTTGCTATTTTTAGAATCGAAGGAGAAGGCCATTTATAATAAAATTATTAAACAAACTCAAATTAATTAGATGCTTTTTTAAGCACGAACATTTTATCCGAAATTGGGCTAATAAAATCAATGTCTGAAAGCGTAACTCGAATTGTTTGATCTAGATCATTTTTAACTTCCATTTTGTCAAAACGCAGCGGATTAGTGGAAAAAATTAAACTAAATTCTCCAGCTTCTTTGCGGTTTTTTTTCATCACCGAAATTTTAATTTGGCCCGCAGTTTTTTTAACATTGGTAATTTCAACATCTTTCGCACTGAAAGAGATATTCTCGCGAGTCAAGAAAGAAGCGGGTGTTGTGTTGGTGCTGAGTCGAGAAATTTCATCCAGCTCAACATCAAAATAAGAAAGAACGGCACCATTTACTACGACAATCACTTTAGGTTGAGCGCTATATTCAATGCGCATTTTCCCCGGGCGTGAAAGCAGAAATTTTCCTTCAACCAAATTTCCCTCGGCAGATTCCTGAACAAATTTTGCCGAAAGGTTTTTGATATTGTTTAAGTAATTTTCAACTTGCTGTAAATCGCTTTTATAGCTTTCCGCGAGATCTTGTTTTTTTTCTGCAGCTACTGCTTCAAGCGAAAAAAAAGCTACGCAAGTAACGAGACTTGCGTAGCTGATTAATGCTTTGAATGTTTTACTAAATGTTTTTTGCGTAGTAAGTTTTTTCATCCAATGAACCTTCTGATTTATCTACAATTAAAGTGATCGCGCTGTCGCCAGTGATGTTAATGGTAGTTCTTACCATGTCCAAAATTCTGTCAACACCAAGGATGATTCCGATGCCTTCGATTGGTAAACCAACTGAAGTTAAAACCATGCTCATGAAGATGATTGCGCCAGCTGGAATTCCGGCAGCGCCAATCGAACCAAGAGTGCAGGTTAAAACCAACATCATATAGTTTTGCATTGTAAGGTCGATTCCGTAGGCTTGGGCGAAGAATAGAGCGCAAATTCCAAGATAGATCGCAGTTCCGTCCATGTTGATACAAACGCCGAGTGGCATCAAAAAGTTAGAGTTAACTTTTGAAACTCCCATTCTTTCTTGCAATTGGTTCATCGCAGTAGAAAGAGTTGCTTTACTGCTGCTGGTTGCAAAAGCGATTGATTGGGTAAGTAAAATTTTACGATAGAAAGGAAGTGGCGACATGCGGGCGAAAACCAAAATCATCAATCCGAAAACGATATATTGGAAAGCGCATGCTGCTAAAACTGCAGCAATTAATTTTGCCAAAGCTTCAAGAATCTCCATACCTTGAGTTCCGATGATCCAAGCGATAAAACCAAATACACCAAGTGGAGCTAATTTGATGATGATTTCGATCATTTTGAAAGAAACAGCAGAGCCAGCAACGATTACATCTTTAAGTGCTCTAGCTTTTTCACCAATTAAATTAATCACTATACCAGTGAAAATAGAGAAGATGATGATTTGCAAGAAATTGTCATCCACCATTGATTTGATTGGATTGGTTGGAATTAAGCCAAGCAAAAATTCAGTAATTGTCGGAGGAGTTTTTGCAACTGTTACAGGAGCTTGACCTGTAGTTTCAAGGATCATGTGTAAATCAACGCCGGTTCCCGGGTGAAAAACAGTTCCTGCAGTTAAGCCGATAATAACGGCGAAAATCGCGGTTAAGATGTAAGTACCGAAACCTTTAATACCAACTCTAGTAAAGTTTCCTTGACCATGCATGGAAGTGATTCCAGAAAGTAATGCGAAGAAAATTAGCGGCACGATCACCATTTTGATAAGGCTAATGAAAATGGTACCAAAGATTTTTAGACCAGCGGCTTTCTCTCCCAAAACTATTCCCGAAATGACGCCCAAAATTAGGCCAATAAGAACCTGTTGCCAAAGTTTCATAATCTTAATTTTTAAATTGATATTTTGGTTAATGAGTATGGTGATGTTTAATAACGACCGTAATTTGTAAACGCTCTTTTGTACGAAAAGAATTGCTATTTCTAATGTGCTTGAAGGAAGTGCTTATTTCTTGATCGAAATCTAATTTCAGGAAAAATACTTAGTTGATGGTTTTTTTAATGTCAAAAAAATTTTGATAAATTTCTGACTTCATAATTACTCTTCAAGAAAGATTTTGACTTTTAAAAAAACTGACGAATTTTAAATCTGCTTTTTTCCGTTTCTTTTATATATCCTAAAAACATTCTGAAATTCCAAATGAAAAAAATATTTACACTTCTTTTACTAAGTTCATCTTTGTTAGGATTTGTTGCCGAATCAATGGCGGCAACCAAATATGTTTCAATTGGAACTGGTGCAATCACCGGTGTTTATTACCCAGCTGGCGGCGCAATATGCAGACTTCTAAACCGCGGTAGAAAAGAACATGGAATCAGATGTTCAGTTGAATCAACAGGCGGATCAGTTTCTAACCTTAATGCCATTCGCAACGGTGCGATTGATTTTGGCATCGTTCAATCTGACTGGCAATATGCAGCTTACAATGGAACTGGCTTCTTCGCCGATCAAAAACCTTTCAAAGAATTACGCTCAGTTTTCTCTCTTTATACCGAAACTTTTACAATCGCAGTTTTAGAAAAATCAGAAATTAAAAAATTAGACGACATCCTAGGAAAAAAAATCAACTTCGGTCCTCAAGGTTCTGGCATGTATGCTACAATGGAAGTTTTAATGGCTGCAAAAAATTGGACTAAACAAAACTTTTCAACAGTTACTTACTTACAACCATCTGAACAACCAAAAGCTTTATGCGAAGGCAAAATCGACGTAATGGTTTATGCTTCAGGAAATCCGAATGGAGTTCTTCAAGAAGCAACTCAAGCTTGTAAAGTTAGAATCATCGCAATCGATCGCGAAACTATCGACAAATTAGTTTCAATGAATGCCTTCTACGTAAAAGCAATTATCCCAGGCGGAATGTATGCCGGCAACCCAGGAAATATCGAAACTTTCGGTGTTAAAGCAAGTTTAGTAACTTCAGAAAAAGCCAACCTAGACGTTGTTTATAATGTTACCAAAGCCGCTTTTGAAAATTTCGACAACTTCAAAACTTTACACCCTGTTTTTTCTTCACTTAAAAAAGAAGAAATGGTTAAAGAAGGAAATTCAGCTCCGATTCATCTGGGCGCTATGAAATATTTCAAAGAAGCTAAATTGATTAAAGAATAATTTTCGTTTGAACTTATTTTTAAAAAGCGTCTGGTGCAAAATGCATCAGGCGCTTTTTTTTGATTTTAATAAAAAATAACCATGAAAAATCATCTTTCGAAATTACTAATTTTAACTATCATAACTCTTTCAATCTCTTCTTGTTCTTATCGCCCAATTCTTGATCATAATGACAAATATAATGCCGTTGGTGAAGAAAAAGCGGATGCTGATATTAAGACATGTAAAAAAGAAGCTGCTGATTATCTCGATAAATATAAAGCTGAACGCGTTGCTAAAGAAGCTGGCCGCAAAGCTATTATTGGAAGTGTAATCGGAACCGCAGCTGGTTTAATTTGGGGCGGTGGAATTAGATCAGCTTTAGGTGGAGCTGCAATCGGAGCTGGAGCAGGTGGTGCAATTGGCGGGCTTTCAGAAGCCGGTAAAGGACAAGTTAGTCCTGATGAAATTAAACAACGCTATATGACAAATTGTCTGACGGGAAAAGGTTATTCTGTTATTGGTTGGATTTAATTGACCAAATAAAATTATAACTTTCGATAAACTTTTTTTGATTTTTAGCAGCAGCGGTTAATTTTTTTCCATTTGCATCTTTGGCGGTCGCGTAGGAAAGATTTTTTGTCTAAAGGATTTTGTTGCGGATGGGTTTTTTGGTGATGTTCTACGTATTTTTTATAAGCAAAATCGCCGTTTATATAATCTCGTAAAAGTTGGAAAAATTTTTTCATTTATTTGTTTATTCTTTAATCTTAACGCAACTGCGAACTGCATCTGCAACTACAACCCAAAGAATCGCCATAAAACTCAAAGCAATTCCTGAAACTAATTTCTGATTAAAAATCATGCGTTGTATATTCGAAATTTGATCATTGGCAATTAATCCGGAATCAATTTTAAATTGTGCCGCATTTGCCAGCGCTAAAAATCCAATTTTGACATCAGCAGAAAAAACTTTTTCAATCACAGCCCAACTAATTGTCGCAAGTAAAAAACACAAAGGAATTGCTGTGATAAAAAAGAATTTCCGGCGTTCGCTTTTATAAATAATCACAGTGACCAAAGTTAGCGCAATTCCTGCCAGCATTTGATTCGACATGCCGAAAAGCGGCCATAAAATATTGACGCCGCCATTTGGATCAAGCACGCCCATATATAAAAAATAACCCCAAGCGCCGACAATTAGAAAACTCGAAAAAAGAGAAGCGATTGTTGATTCGTGAAGTTTGCGATCGCGGAATTTTAATAAATCTTCAAGCATGAATCGCGCCACGCGAGTTCCGGCATCAAGCGTGGTTAAAATAAAAATCGCCTCAAACATAATCGCAAAATGATACCACATTGAAAGCATATTGCTGCCGAAAGCCGATGAAAAAATATTGGCCATTCCAACCGCTAAAGACGGCGCTCCGCCCGTTCTAGAAAATAAAGTTTTTTCTCCCATTTGATCGGCAAGATTTTGCATTGTCGAATTTTCTAGTGGAAATCCCCAAGAAGAAATTGTTTGCGCCGCATCAGCTCCAAGAGCTGCGGCGGGAGAATTAATTGCAAAGAAAATTCCTGGTTCCAAAACGCAAGCCGCAATCATTGCCATAATTGCAACAGATCCTTCAAGCAACATGCTGCCATACCCAATTAAACGAACGTCACGCTCATCAGAAATAATTTTTGGAGTTGTGCCAGAAGAAACTAAGGCATGAAATCCTGAGATTGCGCCGCAGGCAATTGTGATAAATAAAAAGGGAAAAACTTTGCCGCTAAAAATCGGACCAGTTCCATCAATAAATTTGGTTAATGCCGGCATTTGAATTTGTGGATGAAAAACCAGCAACGCGATTGCCAGTAATAAAATTGTTCCCAATTTTAAAAACGACGAAAGATAATCTCGTGGAGCCAATAATAGCCAAACTGGAAGCGTTGCTGCAGCAAAGCCATAAATTATAATTGATATTGCTAAAAACTTGCCGCTGCGATCAAAAATCAGCGATAAATTTTCATCATAATGCACAATTTTTCCGCCATAAACTGCGAGTAAAAATAATGCGATTCCCACCAAACTTGCTTCAATCACGCCGTTGGGACGAATATAATAAAGATAAATTCCCACCAGCATCGCAATTGGAATGGTCATTAAAACCGTGAAAGAACCCCACGAACTATGCATCAAAGCTTTCACAACAACGAGTCCGAGAACGGCAATTAATATTATAATAATTGCCAGAGTTCCGATCATCGCGGCGTAACCGGCGGTTTTTCCGATTTCATCTTTGATTAATTGTCCCAAAGATTTTCCGTCGTGACGCATTGAGGAAAATAAAATTATCATATCTTGCACCGCGCCGGCAAAAACTGAGCCAATTAAAATCCATAAAGTTCCGGGCAAATATCCAAATTGCGCCGCGAGAGTAGGGCCAATTAGCGGACCCGGCCCGGCGATTGCGGCGAAGTGATGTCCAAAAACAATCCATTTATTTGTCGGCACAAAATCTTTGCCATCATTAATTCTGTTGGCGGGAGTTGCGCGGCGACCATCAACATGTAAAATTTTTGCCGCAATCCAAGCACTATAAAAACGATAGGCTACAAGTTGAGTGCAAATGCAGGCGGTTAAAAACCAGAGCGAGGAAATTTTTTCACCGCGAATCAGTGCAATTCCACCAAAAGAGGTAGCACCGATAAATCCAATTGCGATCCATATGAAGAGCTTTAAAAAATCTTTTTTCATTTTATCTCATTTGTGTTGTAATTTTTGTTTCGATGAAAAAAAATCACTCACTTCTTTTAGAGCAATTATTTTTTACAATTCCGCTTTTAGAGCAATAAAATCAACATCTTACAAAGGTTTTCATGGCAGAAAAAAATACTCTTTCCATTTTGGAAACTATCAAGAAAAAAATGCATAAGCTTGATCAAAAAAGCGAAAAAACTGTTGCACCCGCAAGTAGCAACGAAGAGTTTCAATATATATCTTCAGCTGCGAAAGTAGAAGCTGCAGCTGTTTTAGAAGTAAAAGTTCCTGAGCAAAAAATTGATACAACATTTGAAGATGATTTGGGCTTGGAAGATTTGGGAACAGAAATAGCTCCGCCAATTCCAAATACTCCACCAGTTGCGGAAGCGTCTGAAAATAAACAACCTGAAGCTCTTGATGATTTTAATCTCGATGATTTTGATCTTGACAGCGAAGCGAAAACTCCGGCTATAGTTGCTCCAACAGCGGAAGTGAAACAAAATGAAGTCGGCGATTTTAGTGAAGATGACATTGAAGATTTTGAAGATGAAATTGATATTGCAGAAGATGAAGTAGTTAAAGAAGAGGTTGAGGAAGAGCATCAAGACTTAGTAGCTGGAGATGTTGACTGGCTTGGAAATAAAATTGTTACTGATGAAGTAGAAGAAATTCCAGCAGTTGTTACACCAAAAGTTGACGATCTTGATTTGACTTTCGGCGAAGAAGCTCATGAAGAAGTAGACGAAACAAAACATGATGAATTAGATTTAGAACATCTTGAAGAAGAGCAAATTGAAGAAACTCATGAAGAAGAAGAAGATGCTCTCGATTTAGAAGCTGATGAAGAAAAAGATGATGATTTAGATTTAGAACATCTTGATGAAGAAGAGCATAATGAAGAGGAATATGAGGAAGAAGATGTTCTCGATTTAGAAGTTGATGAAGAACATAAAGAAAACAAATCCGTTGAAGATGATGATTTAGATTTAGAAGAAGAAAATGTTGAAGAACATCATGAGGATGAAAATGAAGAAGATATTCTTGATCTAGAAAATCATGAAGAAGAACCAGCGCCAAAAGAAATTTCTGAAGATGATGATTTAGATTTTGCTGAACTGGAAAAACATGAAGAAAAAAAACCGGCAATGGAAATTAAAGAAGAATCTCATGAAGACGATGATTTAAATTTTGATGATTTAGAAAGTTTACCTCCAAAAAAATTAGAACCGCAAATTCATAAAGATTTGGATGATGATTTGGATTTAGAATTGGAAATGGCAGATAAAAAACTAGAAGCTCCGAAAATCCAAACACCGCCATTTCTTGCTCCAAAAGATACATCGGCAGATGGAATTGATTTATTTGATTTAGAAATGAAAGAAAAACCAATATCGCAAACAGCTCCAAATAATGAAATTGATCTGGAATTTGAAAAAGAAATAATGGGTTTAAAACCAGCTTCACTTCCGGAAAAATCAGTTGAAGATTTTATTAGCAATCCCGCACCCTTTCAACCGCAAGTAGCGCAGCAAAATTATGACTCTCAAAGTCAGATTTCTGTTATGAACTCACCAAAAGGAACAAATAATATGGGTAATGGAATTTATGATTCAACGCTGCGTCAGGTTGGCGATTCAGTAAGAAAATTAATTGATGCAAAAAATGTAGTTTCAGGAATTTCAGCCTTCTCGCAAGGCCCAGCTTTTGTGGAATTAGCAACTCATTTGATGGAACCGAAATTAGAAAAATGGCTGAATGAACATTTACCTGATTTGGTTGAACAGATTGTTCGTGAAGAGATTAAAAAAATTATTCCGAAAGATTAGTTTTCAGAAATTTTTTTACAACTTTCATGATCATTTCGACATATTCTTCTTTTTGACCTACTGGAGCAACATAGTAAATCGCATTTTCTGCCTCTTCACAATTGAACAATTTTGCAATTATCCAAGCAGCTAAATATTGTGAAGACATGCATCCACCAGCCGTACCAAGGTTTCCATCTGCATAAAATGGTGCATCTATAATTTTAACTCCGTCTTCAATTGCCCATGGTTTTGTAGTAAGGTCGGTGCAAGCTGGAAGATTGTTAATCAAACCTAGTTTTGCCATCAACAAAGTGCCAGAGCACTTGCGCGCCTATTAATTAAAGAGTTCCGAGACACTCCCAAAATTTTTAAATTACCTAAACGCCAAAACTGATTTTTCGATTTTATCCAAGGCTTCATTAACATGCTTAGATGTAATAATAAGCGGTGGTAAAATTCTAACCACATTATCGCCGGCGGGAATTGTTAATAAGCCATTTTCAATTAGCTTTTTTACAAATTCGGTATTTTCAATTTTATCATCAATTCTGATTCCAAGCATTAAACCAACGCCGCGCACTTCTTTTATGATATCAAAATATTTCATCTCTAAATCTTGAAGTCCGCTTTTTAATTCTTTGGCAACTTGGTTTACATTATTCATAAATTCCGCTTCAAGCATAACGTCTAAAACCGATTCGGCTACAGCCATTGCCAGCGGGTTTCCGCCGTAAGTTGTGCCATGAACTCCTAAAGTCATTCCGCTTGCAGCTTCTTTGGTGGCAAGACATGCGCCCAAAGGAAAGCCGCCGGCAATTGCTTTAGCGGTTGAAATAATATCAGGTTTTACGCCGTAATATTCATAAGCAAAAAGATGTCCCAATCTGCCCATGCCGCATTGCACCTCGTCAAATGCCAGCAATAAACCTTTTTCAGTTGCCAATTCTCTTAATTGGGAAATGAATTCTTTAGTCGAAACTTTAATTCCTTCTTCGCCTTGAATTGGCTCAATTAAAATGCCGGCAGTGTTTTCATCAATTGCATTTCTAACTGCTTCGATATTTCCATATTCCACATTGTCAAAACCGGGAAGGGCAGGCTCAAAACCTTCTAAATATTTTTTTTTCGCTGCCGCAGAAATTGTCGCCATAGTTCTGCCATGAAATGCGCCAGTGAAAGTTATGATTCTATATTTATGCGGTTGATTGTGGGTGTAAAAATAACGCCTCATCATTTTGATTGCGCATTCAATGCTTTCGGCACCCGAATTGCAGAAAAATGCATAATCAGCAAAAGTGTTATCAACTAGTTTTTCAGCGTAATTATTTAACTCGTTAATGTTATAGATATTAGAAACATGCCATAATTTATTGGCTTGATTTGTAATCGCCTCAACCATTTTTGGATGACAATGCCCAAGCGCGTTAACCGCGATTCCAGCACCGAAATCGAGATATTTTTTATCTTTTGAATATAAATAAACTCCCTCGCCGTGAGAAAAAGTGATGTCGAATCTTTTGTGAACGGGAAGAAGTTTTGTCGATGTGGTCATTTTTTGATTTTAGATTAGAAATTAGGATTTAGAACTTATTCTAAGTCTTAAATTTAAATCTAAAATTGTTTTTTGTGCTTCTTGATTCATTTGAAACCAGAGAAAAAATCCTGCGGGAATTTCTAAAAATTTGTCCATTTGACGGATGGAGCAAAGAAGGGCTTCTAAAGGCCATTTCTAAAGCTGGAATTGAAGAAAAATTTAGTGATCTGATTTTTGAAAATGGTTTACTCGATTTAGCAGAATTTTATATTGAATATCAAAACCAGAAAGCTGTTGAAAAAATTTCTCAGATTCCAAATTTTCACGACGAAAAAATTCGTTTAAAAATTGCTCAGGCACTTTATACGAGGTTTGAGGTCGAAAAAAATAACCAACTTACACTTCAAAGATTGATTAATTTTTATATCAATCCTAAAAATTTCTCTTCGTTCGAAATTGGCGCAAGACCTATGATTAATGGTTTAAAATCAGGTTACTTGGTTGCAGATTCAATCTGGAAAAGTATTAATGATGAATCGACAGATTTTAATTTTTATACAAAAAGATTAACTCTTTCGAAAATTATTTTGCGTAGTTTGCTAGTTTTTGTAAAAGATGAATCGCATGATTTTATTAAAACTAAAAACTTTATTGACGCGCAAATTGAAAAAGTGATGAAGTTTGAAAAAAGAAAACATCAGGTTAAAAAAGCCTTCGAACATGTTTTTTTAAATGAAGAAGGTAAAATAAAAACACCGAAAGAATTTGTAAAAGATCTACCGTTTTTTCGCTTGATTAAGTTTAAATAAAATATCCAAACTGATCGCAGAATTCGATTTTTAAAAACCAAAAAATTATTGCGGATGCAGCGATTAAATCGCTGCGCAGCAATTCAAACTACCAAATTCGACAAAGTCGAATTTGACTTACTATAAATAAGAAATTTAACAAAATGTCATCTAGTCTAAACATGCTCGACCTGGCTTTTTTAGCCTTCATTTTAATCTTCGTCGCAACAGCTTTTTTCCGCGGTTTTGTCAAAGAAATTTTTGCTTTATTAAACTGGATTTTAGGACTCATACTTTCTTACGTTCTAGCACCTTACGCTTCCGAATTAATCGAAAAATATTCCAAAAATGCTTTAGTTAGCGACATCACAGCGCGCAGCTTAATTTTCGTTATAGTGTTTTTTGTATGTGCAATATCAACTTCCGGCTTGCGTGATGCGTTAAAAGAAAAAATGCCAAAAGCATTTGATCGTTCGCTTGGCGTATTTTACGGTTTGGTGAAAACTATTTTTGTTTTTGGTTTTATTGTTTCGCTCGCTTTCAATCTTTACGGATTTTTGCTTAACAAAAAAATTGAAGAATCTTCTGTGGAATTGCCAATTTGGTATAAAGAAGCTAAATCTCACGATATTCTAAAATTTTCTTCCCAAATGCTTGATCCGGCAGTTAAGTTATATTTTGATGCAGCGTCGAAAAACTTTGAACATGTAATACCGAAATCAAAGAATCTTGATGAAAAAATCGATGAAGTAATCGACCAAAAAAATTCTAAAAAAGTTAAAAAAGTCGTTGAGGAAAATTCGGCCGAATTGGATAAAGCTTTAGAAGATTCGGGCTATAACAAAAAAGACCTCGAAAAAATGAACCGCTTAATGGAAATTATCGGAAAATAATAACAAATTATAATTAAACTTATGTTCAAGCTTACAGGAAAAAATGCATTAGTAACCGGCGCAACTGGCGGGATTGGATCTGAAATTGCCAAAGCTTTAGCTAGTCAAGGTGCGAAAGTGGTTTTATCTTCAACTAAAGAAGAAAAATTGCAGGAATTAGCGGCTGAAATTGGCGGCGATGTAAAATATGTAGCCTGTAATTTATCAGATGCAGCAGCAGTTGATGCTTTATTTGACAAGGCGGAAGAGCTTGTTGGTCAAATTGATATTTTGGTTTGCAACGCCGGAATCACCAAAGACAATTTAATATTGCGCATGAAAGATGACGATTTTAATCATGTTTTAGATGTGAACTTAAAATCGACTTTCATTTTAAACCGCAACGCGATTAAAAAAATGATGCGCCGCAAATATGGCCGCATCATTAATATCGCTTCGGTTGTGGGCGTTACGGGAAATCCGGGACAATGTAATTATGTTGCTTCCAAAGCTGGCATGATTGGCATGAGTAAATCTTTGGCGCAAGAAGTTGCGACTCGCGGAATTACCATTAACTGTGTTGCTCCCGGCTTCATTCAAAGCCCGATGACGGATATTTTGAATGACGCACAAAGAGAAGCGATTTTGAATAAAATTCCGGCAGGAAAAATGGGCGAATCATCCGACATCGCAAAAGCTGTAGCCTTTTTAGCCAGCGAAGATGCGGGATATGTTACAGGACATACTCTGCATGTGAACGGTGGAATGTTCATGAATTAGTAAAATTTTTCTGATGAAAAATTTTAATTTATATCGAGATAAGAAATTGAAGACGGCTTCAATTTTTTAATAAAATTTTATTTAAAAATGACAACTTACAAAACAAAAGTAGCAATAATCGGTTCCGGCCCCGCAGGGTTTAGCGCCGCAATTTACGCAGCGCGCGCTAATCATGAGCCAATTATGATTAACGGCATTCAACCTGGTGGTCAACTCACAATCACAACTGATGTAGAAAATTACCCCGGTTTTGCCGATGTAATCCAAGGTCCATGGCTTATGGAGCAAATGGAAAAACAAGCAATTCACGTTGGTACTAAAATTTTCCACGATCATATTAAAGAAGTAGATTTTTCGGTGCGTCCATTTCGTTTAATTGGCGAATCTGAAGATGTTTTTGAGGCTGATGCCGTTATTATCGCAACTGGCGCTCAAGCCAAATGGCTTGGACTTCCATCTGAAAAAAAATTCCAAGGTTTTGGCGTTTCCGGATGCGCAACTTGCGACGGATTTTTCTTTAAAAATAAAGAAGTAATCGTCGTTGGTGGCGGAAATAGTGCGGTTGAAGAAGCTTTATATTTAACTAATCACGCCAAAAAAGTTTATGTAGTTCATCGTGGCGATAAATTTAAAGCCGAAAAAATTCTGCAAGATCGTTTATTTAAAAATCCAAAAATCGAAGTGATTTGGAATGCAGCTTTGGATGAAGTTTTGGGAAGTGAAAATCCAAAAACTGTTACTGGCGCGCGCCTTAAAAACACGGTTGACGGCTCATTTCGTGAAATGTCAATTGATGGAATTTTTATCGCAATTGGTCACAAACCAAATTCTGATTTATTCAAAAAAACTGGCTTAGAAATTGACGCTGAAGGCTATATTACAACCAAACCAAACTCAACAACCACAAACATTCCCGGCGTTTTTGCGGCGGGTGATATTCAAGATAAAATTTACCGCCAAGCCGTAACTGCCGCGGGAAGCGGTTGTATGGCGGCTTTGGAAATTGAAAAATTTTTAGCGCATTAGTTTTTTAAAAAACATAAAAACCACTAAAATATGCAAAACCTTTTGGAAGAGTTAAAAGCTGCGCTAATCAACGAGCAGCAATATTTTTGCGACGGTGAATTGTTAAAAAATCTAATTATTGAAGACGCATTCAAGCTAGAACCAAAGCTGCTTAGATGTTTATTAAAAAATTCAATTACTAAAAAACATTTTTTTAGTTCGGTTGAAAATATTGAAATTTTTGACAAAATAAAATTTCAAAATTTTGTAAATAATAAAAGTTTTTTGCCCAATTCTTTTACGCGTTTTCAAAATAAAATTGGCTTAGTTGGTGATTTCGATGGCTATTCTTTTGAAGCAAAAAATAAAGATGTGGTTTTGGCTTGGGCTTACAAAGATTGTATTTTAGAAGGCGGGCAAGATAAAGACGATCAAAAACGCGACGAAATTTTTTATAACGAAATTCTTTCGCCCGATGAAATTTCGCGTCTCGAAGAGGCGAAAGTTTTAAGTAATTTTGAGAAATTTTGTGCTAAAAAAACTGACGATGGATTTGAAATTGAGTCAAAAAAAGTCGAAGAAATTTCTTTAAACGACAATCTCTTAATCAAAGGCAATAATCTTTTAGCTCTTTACTGCTTGCGCCAAAAATATGCTGGCAAAATTAAATTGATTTACATCGATCCGCCTTACAACACAGGTTCCGACAGTTTTAAATATAACGACCAATTTAATCACTCAACTTGGCTTACTTTCATGAAAAACCGCCTAGAAGTTGCGCGCGAACTTTTGGCTGATGATGGAGTGATTTTTGTGCAGATTGATGATAACGAACAGGCTTATTTAAAAGTGATGATGGATGAAATTTTTGGACGAGAAAATTTTTTAAATAATATTTTTATTAAAACTGGTGATTCGGTTAGAACAATAGGCGGCGGCGAAAGTACAAAACTTAATAAAGAAGCCGAAAACATTCTGTTATTTGCTAAGAAATTTGAAACTTGCCGACTTAATAAAGTTTTCAACAAAATTCCCTTAGAAGAGATTGTTGATGAAAAAAAGCGCAATGGCAAAAAGTTTGAATATAATAAAATTATCAAAAATTTTGGGAGCAAAATCCCTTTTTCGAGCATTAAAACAGGCGATGGCGAGAAAGTTCTAATTTATAAACACGAGGGTTTTGAAATAGAAAATTGTTCACATATCGACATCGATAATTATCAAAAAATTTTTCAAGCCGCCGCATCTAAATCTTCGATTTATTTAAATGTAAAATCTCAAATTGAGGATGGCTTTTATTCAATTGAATACATTCCGAGAAGCGGCAAAAACAAAGGCAATTTGACTAGTAGATTTTTTTTCAAAAAACGCGAAGTAGTTTTTTTAAAAAATCTTGTCGAAGTTGAGGGAAATAAAATCTTAAAAAGAGATGAAATAAGTAATATTTGGACAGATATTTCTTGGCACGGAATAATGAATGAAGGATCTCTTTCTTTTCAATATGGCAAAAAACCAGAAAAACTTTTGCAAAGAATAATCGAAATTTCAACCAACGAAGGTGATTTAGTTTTAGATTTTTTTGCAGGCTCTGGCACCACGGCAGCGGTGGCGCACAAAATGAAGCGTCGCTGGATTGCGATTGAGCAAATGAACTACATTAAAGATTTGCCTGAAGCACGATTAAAAAAAGTTTTAGAAGGTGAGCAAGGTGGAGTTTCAAAAAGCCTTAATTGGCAAGGCGGCGGCGAGTTTATTTATTTTGAACTTTTGCGCTGGAATGAAAAATATATTGAGCAAATCCGCGCAGCGCAAAGCTTTGAAGATTTATTAAAAATTTATCAACAAATGAAAAGCCAAGCGTTTTTTCGTTATGATTTTGAAGAAAAATTGATGGACGAAAATCTTTCGCAAGATTTTCAAAAACTTGAATTAGGCGAACAAAAAAAATTGTTGTGCAAAATTTTGGACAAAAATCATCTTTACGTAAATTTAAGCGAAATGAATGACTGCCAATATGAAATTGGCGATGAAGATAAAAAATTAACCAAATTATTTTATCAAAAATCATGAGCGAATTAACTTTAGATCAGCAATATTTCGCTTTGGAAAAACACGGTAGAATTGAAGTTAAAATTCCAAATCACATCACGCAAAATTTAAATCCACAAATTGCGCTTCGACCTTATCAAGAGCAGGCTTTGAGTCGCTTTTTTGATTATTTAAACAATCCGCAAAGCAGCAAAAAACCAGTTCATTTGCTTTTTAATATGGCAACTGGAAGTGGCAAAACTGTTGTGATGGCGGCGGCAATTTTACAACTTTATTTTCAGGGTTATCGCAACTTTTTATTTTTTGTAAATTCATCAAATATTTTGCAAAAAACGCGGCAAAATTTTTTACAAAATTTATCGCAAAAATACCTTTTTAATCACTCACTAAAATTTGGTGAAAAGTCAGTAAAAATTCGTGAAGTTTCAAATTTTGAAAGCGCCAATCCATACGAAATCAATATTTGCTTCACCACAATTCAGGCTTTGCATGGCGCGCTGAATAATCCAAAAGAAAATTCGCTGACTTACGAAGATTTTTCTGATAAACAAATCGCCATCATTTCAGACGAAGCGCATCACATCAACAGCCTTACTAAAAAGCCCAATTCTTTAGGAAAAGACGAGCAAAAAGATTTAACCAGTTGGGAAAATACAGTGATGAAAATTTTGCAATCTAACTTGCAAAATCAGTTGCTTGAATTTACCGCGACAATTGATTTAAAAAATCCAAACATTGCCGCAAAATACGCTGATAAAATAATTTTTACCTACGACTTAAAAAAATTTCGCCAAGATGGTTATTCAAAAGATATTTTTGTTTTGAGCAGTGATTTAAGCACAATTGACAGGGCTTTGCAGGCGATAATAATTTCGCAATTTCGCAAGAAAATTGCTCAAAAAATTGGCGGTTTTGATTTAAAGCCAGTGATTTTATTTAAGTCAAAAAACATTGAACCATCGGCAAAATTTCGCCAAGAATTTCATCAAATGTTGGAAAATTTAAGTGCGGCGCAAATTGAAAAAATTGAAAAAAATTCAGCTAAAAAAGTTCACAAAGAAGAAAATATTTTAAGCGATGCTTTTGAATTTTTTGCCGCAGAAAAAATTACTTTTGAAAATTTAATCGAAGAATTGCGCGATGATTTTTCAGCCAGCAAAACCATAAATATTAACGACAAAAGTGAAGCCGAAGAAAATCAAATTTTGATTAATTCGCTTGAAGATAAATCTAATCCAATTCGCGCCATTTTTGCGGTTGATAAACTCAACGAAGGTTGGGACGTTTTAAATCTTTTTGACATTGTCCGCCTTTACGAAACGCGCGATAGTGGCAAATCAACCAATGCCGAAGCGCAATTAATTGGCAGAGGTGCGCGCTATTTTCCATTTAAAATCAACGACAATCAGGAAAAATTTAAACGCAAATTTGACCAAGATTTTACAAATAAATTAAAAGTTTTGGAAGAGCTGCATTATCATTGTATCAGCGAGTCGCGCTATGTTAGTGAAATTAAAAAAGCTTTGATTGAAAGCGGAATGATGGACAAAGAAAGATTTGAAGGACAACTTAAAATTAAAGATAAATTCAAAGAAACTGACTTTTATCAAAACGGTTTAATTTTTTTAAATCGCAAAATCACCAATCAGCGTGAAAATATTTTGGGACTAAAAGATTACAAAATTTTAAATCCAATTAAAGGCTTTAAAATCAATAGTGGCAATGTTTTACAAGAAAAAGTTTTTGCAAATGATTTAACTTTAAAAAGCGAAATTGGCACTGATAAAATCAACCTTGCCAAAATTTCATCAAATTTAATTCGCGGCGAAATTGACAAGTTAGATTTTTTTAAATTCGAAAATCTACAAAAGCATTTTCCAAAATATAAAAGCCAAAATGACTTTTTTTTGGAATTAAAAGCAATTGAAGTTGAAGTGACGGGTGATTTGCTGGAAATAAAAAATTTGAGCGTAAAAGAAAAAGCCAAAATTGTTTTTTATGCTCTTGAAGAAATTAAGAAAAATATTGAAGCAAAAAGCTTTGATTACCAAGGAACCACAGAATTTAAGCCAAAAATGCTTAAAGAAATTCTGCAAGATAAAACCTTAAAATTTGCAATTTCGGCTAATTCTAGCGAGCAAGAATTAGGCAAAAGTTTTTTAGATATTAGTTCAAAATTTCGTGATTTTGGAATAGATTTAAACTCAAAAGATTGGTATGTTCACAACGATAATTTTGGCACTTTAGAAGAAAAAAACTTTATTAAATTTTTAAACGACAAAGCCAGCAAACTAAAAGAAATTTACGCAGAATTTTACTTGTTAAGAAACGAAAAATATTTCGATCTTTTTAATTTTTCTGACGGCAGAAAAATTGAACCAGATTTCGTGCTTTTTTTAAAGAAAAAGCAGCAGGAAAAAATTTTGATTTATCAACTTTTCATTGAGCCAAAAGGCGAACATATTTTTGCAACAGATTCTTGGAAGTCTGATTTTTTAACTGAAATCAAAGCTCGCACTAAGGTCGAAACTGTGTTTCAAAATAAAGAATATGAAATTCACGGATTGCCTTTTTACAACGAAAAGATTACCAAGCGCGAATTTGAAAATTCGCTCAACCAAATTTTAGATACTTTTAGCTAGAATAAAAATTCAGGTAAAAAATTGAAGAAATTAGAAATGAAAATTCTCAAAAAAATTTGCGAAGAAATGAAATTTGATAAAGACGCATTAATTTCTTAGAACCTGTTCTTACAAGGCAAGAAAAACAAAATAAACCGCACTAATAAATTATAAAAAACATGACAAACGCATTGACATTGACGATTGAAAAAAATGGTGTTGCAAATTTGGTTTTTGATTTGCCGGATGAAAAGGTAAACAAGCTTTCGGCGCCAGTGTTGGAAGAGTTGGAAAAGGCGTTGAATGTGATTGATGGAAATAAAGGAATTCGCATTCTTTTAATCACCAGCCATAAACAAAATATTTTTATTGCCGGTGCTGATATCAATGAAATCAAGGCTATAAACGATCCAAAAGATGCGTTGGCGAAAGTTTCTCGTGGTCAAAATGCCATCACAAAAATTGCCCAATTAAAAATTCCAACAATCGCAGTAATTGATGGCGCTTGCTTGGGTGGCGGTTTAGAACTGGCTTTGGCTTGTAAATATCGCGTTGCAATTGTTAATCCAAAAACTTTATTAGGTTTGCCGGAAGTTAATTTAGGAATTATTCCTGGTTTTGGTGGAACGCAGCGTTTACCAAAATTAATTGGCTTACAAGAATCGCTAAAAATGATTCTTTCTGGAAAACCAGTAGATGCCAAGAAAGCCTTTAAAATCGGGCTTGTAGATGATATTTTTCGTGAAGAATTTTTAGAAGAAAAACTTAGCCATTTTGTTACCGAAATTATTAAAGGCAGTGAGCAAAATCACTATTTAAAAGCGCGCGAAGATGCGAGAAAAAAACGCTTTGTTTTTGAATCACTGTTATTTGGCAAATATATCATGTTTTACATGGCCAAAAAAGATTTATACGAAAAAACTAAAGGTCAATATCCGGCACCATTTTATGCTTTGGAAGTTATCAAAAGAACCTACGGCGCAACCTACGCTGATCGTGGATTAAAAACCGAACTTGAAGCATTTTGTGAATTGGCAGTGGGTGAAATTTCAAAAAGTTTAATCGAAGTTTATTTTACCTCCGAGGCTTTGAAAAAAGATTCTGGAATTGAATCAGAAATCGTGACAAAAGATGTAAAAAATGCCGCAATTATGGGTGCTGGCGTTATGGGCGGCGGGATTGCTTGGTTATTTGCCAATAATAACTTAAATGTTCGAATTAAAGATATTACTCAAAAAGCGATCGCGCTTGGTTACCACCAAATTATTTTAGTTTTCAATCAACTTAAAAAAATCAGAAAAATTACCAGCGAGCAGGCCAATATTAAAATCGGTCATGTTACTGCCAGCGTTGATTATGCCGGTTTTGATAAAGCTGATTTTGTGATTGAAGCGATTGTAGAAAATATGGTAGTTAAGAAAAAATTATTAGCAGAAGTTGAAGCCCAAATTTCAAAAGATGCTGTGATTGCTTCAAATACTTCATCACTTTCAATTTCTGAAATGGCTGGTGCTTTACAAAATCCTGAACGTTTTGCCGGAATGCATTTTTTCAATCCAGTAAATCGCATGCCTTTGGTTGAGGTAATTCGTGGAGAAAAAACTTCGGAAAAAACTATCGCAACTATTGTAAAACTTTCAAAAAAATTAGGTAAAACTCCAATTGTTGTGAAAGATGTTGCCGGATTTTTGGTAAACCGCATTTTGCTTCCATATATGAATGAAGCCGCATATTTGCTGGAAGAGGGCGCTGATATTAAGCGCGTAGATTCTATAATCGAAAGATTTGGCATGCCGATGGGGCCATTTATTTTGGCTGATGTAGTGGGAATTGATGTCGGTGTGAAAGTTGCGCATTCATTGTTCGAAGCTTACGGCGAGCGTATGAAAGTTGCAGCAATTCTTGATGAAATTTATAATAATCACAAAGAATTGCTGGGTAAAAAATCAGGTAAAGGTTTTTACATTCATCTAAATAATCAGATAAATTGGCAGATTGATGAAATTTTACAAAATGTCAGAAAGGCTAAAAATATTCACCAAACCTATATTCATGATTCAGAAATTCTCGATCGCTGCATTTTAACAATGGTTAATGAAGCGGCAAAATGTCTCGAAGAAAATGTAGTTAAAAATGCTCGTTATCTTGATATGGCGATGATTATGGGAACAGGATTTCCGGCATTTCGTGGCGGTGTTTTGTGTTATGCTGATTCGCGCGGAATTGTGCAAGTTGTGGAAAAATTAGAAGAGTTAAACAAAAAACACGGTGCGCGTTTTGAAGTTAGTAAATTGCTTCAAGATATGGCTAAAAATGGTCAGAAATTTTATCAGTAAGAAAATTTTTCCATTATGAAAATCATCGGAATAGATCCTGGGCTCACTAAAACCGGAGTTGGAATTATTGAGATCAAAAATAACACTTATTCCTTTGTCGCAGCAGAAACAATCTATTCAAAAGCTTCTGACCCTTTCGTAACTAGGCTGCATCACTTTCACACTTCTTTGGTTGAAATCATAAAAATCTATCAGCCCGACGAAGCGGCAATCGAAGAAACTTTTGTAAATAAAAATCCAACCTCCTCACTTAAACTTGGACATGCTCGTGGTGCATTAATTTTAACTTTGGGATTATGTGGTTTGAAAGTTGCGGAATATTCTGCCACAGCAGTTAAAAAATCTGTTGTAGGAGTAGGGCGGGCAGAAAAAGACCAAGTGCAAATGATGATTCGAATATTACTTCCAAAAGCTACTTTTAAAACTGAAGATGAAGCTGATGCTTTAGCGGTGGCGATTTGTCATCAAAATAACAAAAGAAATTATCCTAATTTCATGGTAATTTAAGATACTTCTCTACCTTTTAAATAATCCTTCAATTGAGATTATTTATAATTTTTGAGATTTAAAAAATCACTGCTGCACCAAATGTAACCCAATTATTACGATTGCCATTAATGTTGCGTCCGTAAATCAAATCTAATACTAAATAATGCGTTGCGATATATCTTGTAGCAGCCTGAATTGCTGGTGCTTTTGGACCATTTCTTAATTGGCCGTTAGTTTGAAAAAATTCACCGATTAAAGCAAAGTCATTGGTTAAATGTATTTCGGAGCCAAGCCCATAATTTAAAAAATCTGTGCTTTTATTATTTCCAATCGCGTGTCGCCAATTCTGCCAGCCGACATAAATATTAAGATCGACAATTTTATTTAAACGCTTGGTAGTTGAGCTATAAATATAATTTCCATAAATGCCACTGTCGGTCGTGGAATAATTAACGCCTGCTGTAACGCTGCTCCAAATGCCGTCTTCTTTATGAATTAAATATTTTAGTTGCGGCCATAATGTGTTATTGACGCCTTTTGAGGAATAAGTTTCCTGAATGGCAAATTCGGCATTGGAAAAAATTTGATAAGCAGGATTGCTGACATAAATATTTTCACCTGCTGCGCTGTGGCTATACCAATTTTCTATCTGGAGTTTTTTAGACTCAATAATTCCGCCATCATCAACCAGATATGCGCCGGCAGCGTAAGAAATTGAAGGAAGCAAAAAGAGAAAAAGAAAAAATAAAATTCTCAAAATTATCTAAAACTTAAATTAATATTAGTTGAAGACATCGTTATCGAAAAGTTCGTGCGAATAAGCTAAATCTGGCGGCAAAAAAACAAGGTCATATTTCGAATCTTGCAGAGTTCCATTAACTCCAACCTGAACTGAGATTGAGCTGTTGTAGTGTCTTTTTTCACCAGCCTTGGCAGTCGAAGAAATCAATGCCATTGATAAGGCCAGTAATGTAATTAATTTTTGTTTTCTCATTAAATTTTATTTTTTGTCCTTGATAAGGAAGTATAAATTATTGCCATCCCAAAAACTGCTGACAAAAATGATCCTGCAAGAACGCCGATTTTTACTTCGTCAAAAGCAACCTGGTTGTGAAGAAATGCTAGTGATCCGATAAAGAAGCTCATAGTAAAGCCAATCCCCGTAAGAACTGCGGCTCCGTAGAATTCTAGCCAGCTCGATACTCCTTTTGGGCTACGCGGAAGATGAGTTAATCCGAGTTTTATTGCTAAAAAACTGAACAACATCACGCCGATTTGTTTGCCAAGAAATAATCCTAAAATAATCCCAAGAACTAATGGGCTATTGAAAATTTCCCAAGAAAAATTTTCGATTCTTACGCCGCTATTAGCGAAGGCAAAGAGAGGTAGAATTAAGAAATTTACAATCGGTGCAATTTTTTTAATCAGCTTGTGCAACGCATCTTTCTGACGAGGAATAAACATTGCCAAAGCAACGCCAGCAATAGTTGGATGAATTCCTGACTTAAGAACCATCAACCATAAAACTATTCCCAAAATTAGGTAAAAGGAAATTTTGGTCGAACCTTTCAAGTTCAGAATTACTAATCCAAAAAGAGTTAGAGAAGCCAGTAGAAGGTATATTAAATCAAGATTCTGCGTGTAAAAAAATGCGATGATAAGAATCGCCATAAGATCATCAAATATTGCTAGTGAAATCAGAAAAACTTTGAGAGATTTAGAAACTTTTTTCCCGAAAAGACAAATTACACCATAGGCGAAAGCAATATCAGTGGCGGTTGGAATAGCAAAACCGCGCAGATTTTCGGGGTGATTAAAATTACAGAAATAAAAAATTAAAGCCGGAACAATCACTCCGCCACAAGCAGCAATTGCCGGAAGCATAGCGCGTGATTTACTGGAAAGTTCTCCTACTAAAATCTCTTCTTTTAATTCCAGCCCAACCAGCAAAAAGAACATCGCCATCAGCGCATCATTAATCCAATCATGCAGGGTTAAATCTTTGTAAATTCCAACAAAGTTTAAATTTAAAGGAAGTTTATGCGAAAAAAATTCGTGATAAATTGTAAAATTTTCTGAGTTGGCAACAAGCAAAGAAGCAATGGTTGCGACAAGAAGCAAAATTCCTGTTGAGGCTTCTAATTCAAATATTTTCTTAACCCGATGCAGCATTTAATTTTTTGATTAACTTAATTTTTAGCTAACAAAAAAGCGCCATAGACATCATATCTGTAGGGCTTTAAGAATCTTTAAAAAGAGCGATAGACTTTTTTAGAGTTTTTTATTTTTTCTGTCTCAGGTTTTTCTCAGTTGTCTTTCCTCTTTCAATTACCTTTAGATCGCTATTTTGCTTAACTAACCGGTATGGAAAAATAAATCAGATTAATATTTTTAACTTCAATCAAGTTTGCAAAAGACTTTTTAAGCAAGAAGCGTTAGTAAATAACGCCTCTTGCCCATGAAAAAACTATCACAATTGCTGCTGCTTATTTCTTGATCGAGATAGTAACGGCCCGACGATTTTTAGCCCGTCTTCACGACGGGGTCCACTCGGGCTTTCCACACTTTAGAAATTATTCTAAGAACTCGCTATCCCACTCACAACTTTTTTCAAAGCTTCGGGATAAATTTTATGCTCTTCTTTTAAAATCCTCGCCGCCAAAGTATCTTTTGTATCATGCGGCTTCACTTCAACTTTAGACTGTAAAATCACAGGCCCACAGTCCATTTCTTCGCGCACAAAATGCACCGTACAACCCGAAATTTTTACTCCGGCTTTAATCGCATCTCCCACTGCATCTGCTCCTTTAAATTCAGGCAAAAGTGACGGATGAATATTA
>CAIZZE010000071.1 GCA_903937405.1 uncultured Alphaproteobacteria bacterium
AAGAAATATCCGATAAATTCCGTAGCCTTTGTAATCAGAATCTACCTCAAGCCTTTCTAGCTCAATTCGCACCGAATCCAAATTCCACAAATTCAAAAACTTACGGTAAATGTGAGCGGAGGAAACAAGATCTTCCAAACAGACCATCTCAATTTGTTTTGGTTCAAACGACATTTTTTACTAAATTCTTGTTAAAAATCAGACTAATTCACAAAAAACAAATCAGCCAAAAAGATTAGTGAAATTTATGAGCAAAAAATCAAAACCACTATCTCAGAGCTTTGGTATGTAAAACAGACAGATCCTGAAACAAGTTCAGGATGACAGATCTGGTAGATCTTCCATCTATCGTCATCCTGAACTTGTTTCAGGATCTATTATAACTATTCAACTGGTGCTGAACATTGTCTGCCAACTTGTGAACCAACTTTAAATTCTTTACCGGCTTTTAAATCTTCTAAAATTTTTAAGAAATTTTCGCTAGTGAGATCTTCAGCAAAATCATCGTTAATTTGAACAACTGGCGCATTTACACAAGCGCCCAAACACTCAACTTCTCTCAGCGTAAATACACCATCAAGCGTGGTTTCATCCATTTCAATTCCAAGTTTTTCTTCACAATCTTTAATAATTTTATCAATGCCGCGAAGCATACAAGGCGTGGTTTTGCAGAATTGTAATAAATATTTTCCAACTGGTTTTAAGTTATACATCGTATAAAAACTTGCCACTTCGTAAACTTTAATTTCGGGCATTTTTAAAATTTCAGCGATGCAGGCAATAACATCTTTTGAAATCCAATTTTGGTTTTGTCTTTGCGCCAAATCAAGCAAAGGCATTACCGCAGATTTCTGGCGGTCAGCTGGATATTTTGCCGAAATTTCGCGAACCTTTTTTTGGTTTTCTTCGTTAAATTGAAAAGTCATATCCGATAATTATTTAATTTTTTTCCAAACCGCTTTTTTGGCGGCAATCAAGATTAAGAATAAAGCGCCCAAGAAAATCATGGTGCGAACGCCCATTTTTTTACGATGTTCAGTTTCTGGTTCTGCCGCCCATTGTAAAAAGTTTACAATGTCGATAATCACTTGTTCTTTGGTGGCGTAGGTTCCATCTTTATATTCAACTTGACCGTCGTCAGAAATTGGCGCTGGCATTGAAATTTGGCGACCTTCGAAATATGGGTTGTAATATTTACCTTCATTCATGTGAAATTCATCTGGCGCATCGGCATAGCTGGTGAGAAGCGAATAAACATAATTCGGGCCATCGTGACGCGCTTTAACAATTAAAGATAAATCTGGTGGCAAAGCACCGCCATTTGCAGAACGTGCTGCTTGTTCATTGGCGTAAGGGCCAACAAATTTATCAGATGGCAAACCAGGGCGATCAAACATTTCGCCGTCATCATTTGGACCATCAGTTACAGAATATTCGCTGGCAATTTGTTTAACTTCTTCTTTGGAAAAACCAATTTCAGCTAGGTTGCGATAAGATACTAGCTTCAAGCCATGACAAGCGGAACAAACTTCTTTGTAAACCTGAAATCCACGTTGAATTGAAGCGCGATCAAAGCGACCAAAAGGGTTGTCAAATTCCCATTTCATCTGCTTTGGATGAAGCGCCGAAGTGGTAAGTGCATCTTGAGAAGCCTCATTGGCGAAGCTGGAGAAGGAAATTAGCGATAAGATTAAAAAAAGTTTTTTCATTTTTATTAATGATTTTTTTGGAAATCGGCGTCGATTGATTCCGGCAAAGGTAAGGTTTTTTCAAACTTCGGTAAATTTGGTAAAATCACTAAAAAGTAAGCGTAATAATAGAAAGTTGCGAAGCGCGAAGCCCAGATGTACCAACCTTCTGCAGGTGATTTTCCAAGCCAACCTAAAAACACAAAATTGATTATAAATAAATAAAATACTTTTTTGAAAAGTGGGCGATAAGCGCCTGAAACCACTTTGCTGCGATCCAAAAATGGTAAAGCAAAAAGTAAAGCGATAGCGCCAAACATCATCAAAACGCCGCCGAGTTTATCAGGAACGGCGCGCAAAATTGCATAGAAAGGCAGGAAATACCATTCAGGCACGATATGCGCCGGAGTAACCATTGGATTGGCGGGAATGTAGTTGTCGGGATGTCCCAAAGAATTGGGATAGAAAAATAGGAAATAGCCAAAAATCAAAAAGAAAGCCACAAAACCAACCATATCTTTAATGGTGAAATATGGGTGGAAAGGAATGATGTCTTTTTTAGTTTTAATTTGAACACCAGTTGGGTTGTTAGAGCCTACAGTATGAAGTGAAACTAGGTGAATTAAAACTACGCCAACAATTACGAAAGGCAGTAAAAAGTGTAAAGAAAAGAAACGGTTTAAAGTTGGATTGTCCACTGAATAACCGCCCCAAAGCCATGCTACGATTGATTCTCCAACAACAGGAATAGCAGAAAATAAATTAGTAATTACGGTTGCACCCCAAAAACTCATTTGACCCCAAGGCAAAACATAGCCCATGAAAGCCGTTGCCATTGTAAGTAAGAAAATCACGATTCCAATCCACCACAAAATTTCGCGTGGTGCTTTATATGAGCCATAATAAAGGCCGCGAGTGATGTGAGCGTAAAGAGCAACGAAAAACATCGAAGCACCAACTGCGTGAATATAACGAATTAGCCAACCATAATTGACATCGCGCATGATGTGTTCAACTGAATTAAACGCCATTTGCGTGTTGGCAACATAATGCATTGAAAGAAAAAGCCCGCTCAAAATTTGCACAACTAAAGCAATCCCAGCAATAGATCCAAAGCTCCACCAATAGCTTAAATTTTTTGGATAAGGATGTTTAAGCAAAACATTTTCAAGCATACCAATAATCGGCAGCCGATCATTAATCCATTTTGCAACGCTTGATTTTTCAACAAGACTTTTTTCGAGATCGTTTTGTAAATGATTAGACATAATTTTTTATTTAAATTACCGGCCTCGGCGCGCTGTAGCCCAAAGGGCGTAAGCGGCTAGCCGATTTTAATTTTTGTATCGCCTACAAATTCGTAAGGCGGAATTTCTAAATTTCTTGGAGCAGGACCTTTTCTAATTCGGGCAGAAGTATCGTACTGCGAACCGTGGCAAGGGCAGAACCAGCCTTTATAATCACCCTGCCCCATGATTGGAATGCAACCTAAATGCGTGCAAATTTCAATTGTCACCAACCATTCTTCTTTGCCAGCTTTTACGCGCTCGGCATCAGTTTGCGGATCGCGCAATTCTTTAATATCAACGGCATTGGCTTCATCAATTTCAGCTTTGGTGCGTCTTCTGATTGAAACTGGCTTGCCGCGCCACATAACTTTCTTTTCTTCGCCAGCTTTGATGTTAGAAATATCAACTTCAGTTGAAGCTAAAGCCTGAACGTCGCTTGACGGATTCATGCTGTCAATGAATGGTAAAATTGCGCAAGCAGCACCAATTCCAGCGGCGCTATAAGCGGTTGCAGTAAGCAATTTTCTACGGCTTTCATCTTTCGGTGAAAGAGACTTTTCGGACATTTTTATTAAAAATTTTTTAGATGAGGAAAAAAGAGTCGCAATTTTTATGTGTTCGAAGCAAATTTATCAACCAAGAATTTTTTGCTAAGAATTAGATCCTGAAACAAGTTCAGGATGACGGAATTCTTGTTAAGTTTGCACTTCCAACATTGTCATCCTGAACTTGTTTCAGGATCTATCAAATCTCTATCAGGATGACGGAATTCTTGTTAAGTTTGAACTTCCAACATTGTCATCCTGAACTTGTTTCAGGATCTATCAAATCTCTATCAGGATGACGGAATTCTTGTTAAGTTTGAACTTCCAACATCGTCATCCTGAACTTGTTTCAGGATCTATCAAATCTCCATAAGTATTTATAAAAATGACAATCCTCAAAATCAAAAAACTAGAAAATGGTAAAGACTTACCTTTGCCAAAATACGAAACTTCTGGCAGCGCTGGAATGGATTTGTTGGCTGCAATTGACGAGCCAATTATCATCAAAGCTGGCGAAATAAAATTAGTAAAAACCGGAATCGCAATTGCCTTAGAAAAAGGCTTCGAAGCACAAGTACGACCAAGATCGGGATTAGCATTAAAAAATGGCATCACAGTTTTAAACAGCCCGGGAACCGTTGATTCAGACTATCGCGGCGAAGTTTGTGCCATTTTAATCAATCACTCGCAAGTCGATTTCACAATCACGCGCGGCATGAGAATTGCTCAAGTTGTAATTGCTAGACACGAACAAGCTGAAGTTGTTGAAGTTGAAGATTTAGATGAAACCGCCCGCGGTTCAGGGGGATTTGGTTCAACCGGACATTAATTTATGTCGCTTTCCGACCAACAAAAACAGCGTTATTTGCGAAATACAATTCTTCCTGAAATTAGCGAAAGCGGTCAGGAAAAATTATTGCGCGCGCGGGTTTTAATTGTTGGTGCGGGAGGCTTGGGTTCACCCGCGTTGCTTTATTTAGCGGCGGCGGGAGTTGGAAATATTGGTGTAATTGATGATGATGTTGTTGAGCTTTCAAATTTGCAGCGCCAAATAATTCACAATGAAAAAAATCTGGGACAAAAAAAAGTTGCCAGCGCTGCGACAAAAATTTCTCTCTTAAATTCTGACGTAAAACTCGAAATTTTTTCTCAACGCGCAACTCGCGAAAGCCTTAGAAAAATCAGCGCTAATTATGATTTTATTCTGGATTGTACCGACAATTTTCCCACTCGTTTTATAATTAACGAAATTTGCCACCAACAAAAAAAACCATTAATTTTCGCCGCCGTAAAAGGATTTTTAGGGCAGGTTTCAGTTTTTAAATCTTACGAAAATAAAAATCCTTGTTACGCCTGTTTTAACCCAAATATTGTTGATGAAACTTTTTCATTACCTTTATCCGAAAAAGGAATTTTAGGTTCAGTTGCAGGCGCAATCGGTGCGCTTCAAGCGACTACGACTATCAAAGAAATTTTGACAATTGAAGAAAGTTTGGTCGGAAAAATCTTAGTTTCTGATTTTTTAAAAAATGAGTTTCGTAAAGTCGGCCTGAAAAAAAATTCAAACTGCGTGATATGTTCAGTTTAGATCCTGAAACAACTTCAGGATGACGGAGTTTTTATTTAGTTCGATTCGAGTACTAAACTTCCCCACATCTTCAAACTCCCCAAATCGTCATCCTGAACTTGTTTCAGGATCTAGCTTTAACACATAAATTAGAAAACTTAAAACCACCCAATTGACTTTCAATTTACCTTCTCTTACAAAGCCGCGCTCATTTTTATTTTTCCAAAAAAAATTAAAAATATTATTAAAAAAGTGGAACCGCTTTCACTTTTTTAATGCAATTAAGACCTTAAAAAAACTTTAGTTTTTTTAAATCAAGGAGAAGTGGCCGAGTGGTCAATGGCAACAGACTGTAAATCTGTCCGCGCAAGCGTTCGCAGGTTCAAATCCTGCCTTCTCCACCACGCTTCGCTCTTACGAGCTACGCATGGCAGGCCAGGCCTGTCCTGGGCTGTCCATCGTAGATTGTTAGAGCGAAGCGTGCCCTGCGTAGCCTTTACGGCGAAGCACGGGCTTCACAAGTACAAGCAATAAATTTCTCACATGCGGGTGTAGCTCAACGGTAGAGTTCCAGCCTTCCAAGCTGGCCGTGAGGGTTCGATTCCCTTCACCCGCTCCAGGCTTCGCTCTTACGAGCTACGCCTGGCAGGCCAGGCTTTGTGCCTGAACTGTCAGGCGTAGAACGTTAGAGCGAAGCCTGCCCGGCATAGCCCAACGGGCGACGACGGGCTGTCAAACGCAACTAAATAATTCAAATAAAAGTTGATGCCACCAATCGACGATCTCACGCAGCAAAGATTAAAAATCATTTCAATTGATGAGCTTAAAAAGCTGATAATTTCCACAGCGAATCAGTAAAACTTATGAAAATTAGACAATTAAAATCTTTAAGAAGCGGATCATCGTCAGTTGAAGCTTACGTAAAAGCTGTTCAAAACGGACAACATGTTGTGCCGTCAAGTGATGGTTGGAAAGTACAAAAAGATAATTCAAAAAAAGCGACCAAGATTTTTGACAATCAAGAAGACGCAATCTCCTATGCCAGAAAAGTTGCGATTAATCAGCAATCTGAGCTTTCAATACATGGAAAAAATGGAAAAATCAGAGAGAAAAATTCTTATGGGAAAGATGCTTTTCCACCGCGGGGTTAGGATGAAGAGTTTAGTGAAAAAAGACGAGTATTCTAAATGTTGGATGTGCGGCGATCTGGCGGATACCATTGAACACAAAATTAAATGCAGCCAACTTAAATTAACATTTCCAAACATTTCTTTAAAAGTTGGGGATCGCCTCATCAAAACTAATAGCGATGGAAACAAGGACGGCGTAGTTCAGGGATGGAATTCGAATAAGGTAAAATACAACAAAAAAAATCTTTGCGAGAAGTGCAACAGCAACACTAGTCAGCCTTGGGATAAAGCTTATGATGATTTTGTATCGTTCATAAGAGAAAATCCTAAACTGGTTTATAAAAACAGAGTTGTGGATTTGAAGCTGGTTTATGGCAAAGAAGTTAAGAAGTGTCAGGCAGATTTATTTAAGTATTTTGCTAAGGCTTTTGGTTGTTCTATTTATGAAAAATATCACGAAGTCCCAACTACTATTTTGGATGTTATTGGCGGTAAAAATTATGGAAAAAATTTCTTCATAACCATTTCTGTAATTGAAGAAATTTATGATTATAACCCAGCTATAAAAGATCTTCTTGGTTGTTCTGATTTGATTTCAATCGATGATGGAAATATACCGATAGCTTGGAGATGGTCTCAAAATCTAGCGTGGTTTGTTATTGATTTTAGGCTTAATCTTGTTACCCCAGAAGGCTTCAATCCGTGGACTGGAAAAAGTAAAAAAATCCTATTTTCGCCAAGTATCAAATAAATGTAGCTTAAATGTCCTCAAAATTCAAAATCCATTCCAAATTTTCTCCCGCCGGTGATCAGTCCCAAGCTATTTCCAAGCTCATCAAAGGCTTAGAAGAAAAAAAACAAAATCAGGTTTTACTCGGAATTACAGGTTCGGGGAAAACTTTTACGATGGCGAATATTATTGAGCGCACGCAGCGCCCCGCGATGATTATGGCGCATAACAAAACTTTGGCGGCACAGCTTTATGGCGAGATGAAAGAATTTTTTCCCGAAAATGAAATTGGTTATTTCGTTTCCTTTTATGATTATTACCAGCCCGAAGCTTACATTCCAAAAACTGACACCTTCATTGAAAAAGACAGCGCCATCAACGAACAGATTGATCGTTTGCGTCACGTGGCAACGCGCGCCCTTTTTGAACGTAGGGACACTATAGTTATTGCGTCTGTATCTTGTATTTACGGTATTGGTTCGCCAGAATTTTATTCAACGATGGTTTTGCGCTTGAAAGTTGGCGATGAAATTGGTCGCCAAAAACTTTTGCTGCGCCTTGTCGATCTGCAATATACGCGCAACGACGTGACTTTTGAGCGTTGCGATTTTCGCGTTTTGGGTGATGTGATTGATATTTTTCCATCGCACGAAGATGAGCGCGCTTGGCGCATTTCCATGTTTGGTGATGAGATTGAAGAAATCATCGAATTTGATCCGCTAACTGGCGAACATTTTGCCAAGCTTACTGAAATTTCGCTTTATCCTTCTTCGCATTATGTAACTCCCGCCGACACCTTGAAGGGTGCTATTTTGCAGATTAAAAAAGATTTAGCATTGCGCATCGAATATTTAGAAAGCATCGGAAAAATTGTTGAAGCACAACGCTTAAATCAGCGCACAACTTATGATATGGAAATGATGTTGGAAGTTGGCTCTTGCAAGGGAATTGAAAATTATTCGCGTTATTTAACCGGCCGCCCACCTGGTTCGCCGCCACCAACTTTGTTTGAATATTTGCCTAAAGATGCATTGCTTTTTGTTGATGAAAGTCACGTTTCGGTGCCACAAGTTGACGGCATGTATAAAGGTGATTTAGCGCGTAAAACTAACTTGACAGAACATGGATTTCGCCTTTTAAGCGCGCTCGATAATCGCCCTTTAAAATTTGCCGAATGGGAACAATTTAAGCCGCAAACAATTTATGTCAGCGCAACTCCCGGAAAATATGAGTTAGCTAAAACTGATGGCGAAATTATTGAGCAGGTAATTCGCCCAACTGGTTTGCTTGATCCGGTTTGTGAAATTCGTCCAGCGAAAGCGCAAGTTGTTGATTTGTTGAAAGAAATTAAAGCCACAACTGCGCGCGGATTTAGAACAATTGTCACCACACTTACGAAAAAAATGTCGGAAGATTTAACCGATTTTTTAAGCGAAGCCGGAATTAATGTGGTTTATATGCATTCTGATATCGACACGTTGGATCGTATTGAAATTATTCAAAATTTGCGTTTGGGAAAACATGATTGTTTGGTTGGCGTAAACTTGTTGCGCGAAGGTTTGGACATTCCTGAATGCGCGCTGGTGGCAATTCTCGACGCTGATAAAGAAGGATTTTTGCGCAACGAAACTTCGCTAATTCAAACAATTGGTCGCGCTGCTCGAAACTCGGAAAGTAAAGTTATTCTTTACGCCGACAAAGAAACGAAATCGATTAAAGCGGCGATGGGCGAAACCGAGCGCCGAAGAAAAATTCAAATTGCTTATAACGAAAAACACGGCATCACCCCAACGACAACTTATAAAAAAATTGGCTCAGCTTTGGCGAATCTTTATACGAAAAAAACTGCGGCGGAAAATGATGTAATCCCGAAAAAAATTCCCACTGAAAAAGAGATCGAAAATTTGCGCAAAAATATGTTGAGATGTGCCTCAAACCTTGATTTTGAAAAGGCGACCGAACTTCGAGAAGAAATCAAGAAGATGGAAAATTTGTTGATGATGAAATAGAAATCTTGCTGTTTGCTTTCCCTAAATTCTATGCGCGTAGTGTCGAAATTTGACATCTTTTTGGCGCTGAGATTGGAATTAACTTTTCGCAATAAAAAACACTAAACAAAATTCTGAAATAAATAATGAGACTGTCGCAAACCCAACTTCCCAAAAAATCCAACTCAAAAAAATTTAGCTCAAGTTTTTTGATCTAATTTTTTTGGAATTTGTGGGGTTTTTTGTGTTTTGGTTTGTGGTTTTTTGGTGATTTTTATTGATTTTAC
>CAIZZE010000072.1 GCA_903937405.1 uncultured Alphaproteobacteria bacterium
GCAAACATATCGCGATTGAAAAAACTATTGATGAAAATAGTAAAATAAATGACGATGAAAAAGAAATTTCTGATAGTCTAAATTGTTAGAATTTTTACTGTCGGAAAATGCAGAGTGTTAGATGAAGTTTGAGTTATTACATATAATCGATTTAACACCACGAAAGGATTAAAAATTTTCACATCTTTTAAAAAGCGATCAACCTGCATTTGACAAGAAGAGCCGCTAACCATAATCACATTAGTTTGATCTTGCGCTAGTTTGGCAATTATCTGCTGCCAGTTACTTTCAAAAATTATTTTAGAGTCGGCGAAATTTTCCACCTCAGTTCCAAAACTACCACTCATACCACAACAGCCAGCTTTGATGATATTTAAATCAATGGCAAATTTTTTGAAAATAGCACTCCATGTTTCGGTGATTTTTGTAATATTGGTTTGCTCAGAGCAATGTAAAATCAGGTGATATTTTTTTTCTGCGTTGAAATCTTTTTTAAAATCAATTGGTCTTTCCAATTGGCCTAAAAATTCCGGCAAATATAAAACATCAATTTTTTGATCATTAAAACGGCAATATTCATCGCGATAAGAAAGTGCAATACTTGGATCAATGCTTATCAGCTGGCCTTGTAAACTATTTAGATAATCCAAATTCTTGGCAACAACTTTACGAAAACGGTTTAAAAAACCTTTAGCATGAAGCGCTTTGCCATTTTCAAAAACTTTGGTTAATTCAACATTAAAACCCAATTTCTTCAGCAATTCGTAAGCATTTTGCAATTCATTGCTGCAAAAATAATTAACGTAAGCTTCGCGCAATAAATAAATTTTATCTTTTGATTCAGATTTAGAGCCATCAATTCTCGCAGCTTTTCCAATCGCCAAAACATCAGTCACGCCAAAAATTTTACGCGCTAAATATTTAGCAATTTTATTTTGAGTTAAAAAATTAACGACCTGAGGAAATTTTCCAAAAACCAATAATAAAGATTCGATATTTCCAATTAAATAATCCTGCGCTTTGCGAAAATTTTTGGTAAAATAAAGCGATAAAAAATAAGCCTTGGCATCAGGAATACTAACTTTAATCGGGCATTGCGTGTTACAAGCTTTGCAGCCTAAACATTTCTTAAAAGATTCAAAAATTTCGCTTTCAAGATTTTTCTTAAAAATATTTAAAAATTTCTGCGGCAAATTTTTAAAAGAATCAACAACATCAACTTTTATTGAAGGCAATTTTTGATTACGGCGCACCCATTCTTTAAAGAGCATCGCCCTGCCCTTTGGCGAAAAGCGCCGATCTTTTGTTGCCTTATATGAAGGACACATCGCGGTTGCGGCATCTAAATTAAAACATAAAGCATTGCCGTTGCAGCTGAGAATATTTTCAAATTCATCATGAATTTCTGGCGCTATATTTTCATCAAACTGACCTCGCGTTGGAACTTGGTCAATTGCAAGTAAATTGTGATTTACAGCCGCAATTTTGCCGCAATTTAATTGATTGAATGGATCAAAATATTTTTTGATTTCTTTAAAAATTTTTTCAACTTCAGCGCCTAAAAATTTTTCATTATATTCGCTTCTAAAACCTTTGCCATGCTCGCCCCAAATTATGCCCCGATGTTGCAAAAGTAGCTCGCAAACTTCGTCAGAAATTTTTCTAATCAAATTGCGATCTTGCTCTTGGCGCATATTTAGCGCTGGTCGCACATGCAAACATCCAGCATCGACGTGACCGAACATTCCATAAACCACGCCATATTTTTTTAGAATATTACGAAAACCGGCAATGTAATTTGCCAATTCTTGCGGCGGCACAATTGTATCTTCAACAAATGGAATTGGTCTTCTTTTGCCTTTCATGGCGCCAAGCAAGCCAACGCCTTGTTTGCGCAAGTTCCAAATGTTGGCGATTTCAGTTTTATTTTCGATTAGAAAAAAATTTTCAAAAAGATAATTTCCTTGTTCAAGCTTCTGTTTTAAAGAGTCAGCGTGATTTTCAAATTCCTGCAAATCATCATAAGAAAATTCTAAAATATTAATTGAAGTGTCATTTCCATCACCAATCAAATGGGCAACATCTTGCCAAATAATGTCGTTTCGCGCTAAACGAATTACATTTTCATCAATAGTTTCAATCGCCGCTGGCTTTAGAGCGATAAGATTTTGCGCATCATTTAACGCGGCATCAAAATTTTTATAACGCAGCAAAACTACACGTTTTTTGAGCGGTAGTTTTTTTAGCTTTACCGTAATTTTACTAACTAAAGCCAAAGTGCCTTCCGAACCGCTGATTAAATAATTTAAATCAACATCACCATCAGAGTAAGACTTCTCAATATTATAGGCTGTAGCGGTGCGCGCCAAGTGTTTTGAAGAATAAATATTTTGCGCTTTGGCTAAAATTGCACCCAGGTTTTTATCATTATTTTTCTTACTCGAAATTACATCGTCATTACCAAGTAAGTGCAATGTCAAATCTTCAATATTATCTGATGTTCTGCCGTGAACACACGAACCCTTACCGCAAGCATCAGTATTAACCATGCCACCAATTGTAGCGCGGTTGCTCGGTGAAATATTTGGCGGAAAATAAAGATTAAATTTTTCGAGTTCTTTATTTAACACATCCAAAATCAAACCCGGTTCAACTTCGGCGCGCAGGTTTTTTTCATCAATTGCGATGATTTTATTCATGTAGCGCGAATAATCGACAATGAGTCCATAATTGATTGATTGACCGTTAGTACTAGTTCCGCCGCCTCGAGCTGTTATTTTTATTTGACGATATTTTTCCAGACGCAGAAATTTAAAAATCAGCGCTACATCGTTTTGATTTTTGGGAAAAATCACGCCGTCAGGCTTTAATTCGTAAATACTATTGTCGGTTGCGTAAGTAATGGCAACCGATTCATCAGTTGCAATATCGCCGCTAAAACCACTGTTTTTAAGATCAAAAAGAAAATTATTTAGGCGCATAAAAACTTGATCAAATCACCAACATTATAGAAAAAGTTTGGCGCTTCTTTGATAACAGCTTCTCTCGCAGCATGTTCTCCAAAACCGCAGAAAATTACGTTGGGATTGGCTTTGGAAACTTCCAAATCTGTGTAACCATCTCCTATCATGAAAATTTTATCGTAATATTTTTTGGTCAGAATTTGCGCCACAATTTTTGGTTTTCCACCATTTTGCGCCATAATATTTGATTGATCAAAACCAACTATTTTCAAGCCTTCATAAATAAAATTATTAGCAAAACAATTTTCTTTGGCGATGCCTAATTTCTCTGCAACCGGATTGATAATTTCCAAAAAACCACCGGAAATAATGTAAATATTAAATTCAGATTTTAACTGCTTGATGCCAGAAACAAAACCATCGGTGATGTAATTACAAATTTCATTTTTTAGAGAATCGATGTCAGATTTTTCAAGTTTAATTTGGGCAAAGCGTAAACGCAGCGAATCAGCAAAGGTAAGCTTTCCCGACATTGCCATATTGGTAATTTTTTCAACTTCTTGCTGATTTTCTTTCACAGTTTTACCAATCAAAAAATCAAGCGTTTCAATTGAAACTAAAGTTGAATCAAAATCAAAAATGGCACATTTAGTTGGCGCGTGCGGTTTCATAAGCATATTCAAACCAGTTACATAAATTTTTTATATCTTCAGATTCAACGGTCAAACCACACCAAACCCGAAATGATGGTGGCGCGGAATTGTAACCTTTAATGTCGAAAGCAACTTTTTCTGCTTGTAAAATTGCAGCAACTTTATCGATGAATATTCTTTGCTGATCTTGCGCCAACTCTTTAAACCAGGTTTGCGAAATGGTAAAACAAACTGAAGTGCGCGATTGATATTTTTCATCGGCGCATAAATTTTCAAAATTTTTAGAAGTTTTTAAAAAGTGAGAAATTGCTGAGAAATTATTATTAACTCTTTCATACATCGCGGCAATGCCGCCATTTTGGTCGATCCAGCTTAAAACATCTTGAGCGTCAAGAATACAAGACATTGATGGAGTGTTGATAACAGAGCCTTCAAAAACATTGGCTTGAAATGCGCCTTTCTTTTTAAGCTGGTAAATTTTTGGGAGAGGCCAGTTTGGCGTATATTTTTCAATACGCTCAACTGCACGCTGGCTTAGGATTAAAACACCGTGCTGCGCTTCGCCGCCTAAAGATTTTTGCCAAGAATAAGTTGTGATATCGAGTTTACTAAAATCAATTGGCATCGAAAAGGTAGCGGAAGTTGCATCACAAAAGGTCAAACCTTTTCTGTCATTAGGAATGAAATCCAAATCATTAATGCAAACGCCAGAAGTTGTGCCATTCAATGTAAATACAACGTCATTATCGAAATTAACTGCGGCAAGATCAGGAATTTTACCAAAATCAGCACTGAATTTGCGCACATCTTGTAAACGCAATTGTTCGGTAATTGCTTTATACCATTCAGCTCCAAAAGCTTCGAAATAAATTACATCAATTGGACGTTCACCCAACATATTCCACATTGCACATTCAAAAGCGCCAGTATCGGAAGCGGCGATGATAGCGATTTTATAATCTTTGGGAACATCAAGAAATTTTAGACTTAAAGCGTTAACTTCGTTAATCAGATTAAGCGCCTCTTTTGAACGATGAGATCTGCCTAAAAGATCAGTTTTATTTAAGAATTCAGCATTCCAACCCGGACGCTTGGCGCAAGGGCCGCTGCTGAATTTATTTGATTGTGGTTTTGTGATTGGCTTAGTCATGTTTTACAAAATTCTAACTGAAATTGTTCCCGAAATTTCTTTTAATGCTTGCTCCAAATTGCTGGGAATTGATTTCGATTCAACGTCCAAAACCACATAACCAATGCTGTTGTCGGTTGAGAGAATTTGTGACTGAATGTTTAAATCATATTTACTGATTTCCAAATTGATCGCTTGCAACATGCCTGGTGTGTTGACGTGAACGTGAGTAATTCTGCTGCATGATTCTTTTGTTTTTTGCAGCGATAAGTTTGGATAATTAACCGACATCGCAGTTGAGCCAATTAAATGGTTTTGCGCCAATTTATTTGACACTTCAATGGCAATGTTTTCTTGCGCTTCTTGCGTGCTGCCGCCGATATGCGGAGTTAGCAAAACATTATCGAATTTTCTGAGAGGCGAAATAAATTCTTCATTATTGCCGGCTGGTTCACTTGGAAAAACATCGATTGCGGCACCGGCAATATGTTTTGATTCCAAGGCTTCTGCCAAAGCATCAATATCAATCACATTGCCTCTTGAAGCATTGATTACAAAGGCTCCTTTCTTCATTTTTGCCAGACTATCTTTGTTAATAATATTGTTGGTGCTCTGATCTTGCGGCACATGCAATGTAATTACATCGGAATTTTTCAACAACTCATCCAAACTATTAACTTGACGGTTTGAACCAAATGGCAATTTATTTTCGACATCGTGATAAATCACATTCATACCAATCGCATCAGCAATCACGCCAACTTGCGCGCCGATATTGCCATAACCGATAATTCCCAAAGTTTTATTTTTAATTTCGTTGCAGCCTTGCGCATTCTTGCTCCACATTCCTTTATGCATTTCAACATTTACGATATGCAATCTGCGGTAAAGCGAAATAATTTCGCCGATCACTAATTCAGCAACTGATCTGGTGTTGGAAAAAGGCGCGTTAAAAACTGGAATGCCTAATATTTTTGCGGCTTCAAGATCAACTTGATCGGTGCCAATGCAAAAGCAACCAACGCAAGAAAGATTAGTAAATTTTTGCAAAACTTCTTTGGTTAATTTGCTGCGCGATCTGATTCCTAGAACATTTGCAGAAAACACTTCTTGTGGCGCATCTTCAATACTGGTTTTAAGAATTTGCACATTATCAATGCCGAATTTTTTAAAGACGGCAAGAGATGCCTCGCTGATATTTTCGAGAAGAACTACTTTTGTCATGATTTTTTAAGCTGATTAGATTTTTAAAAAGAGCGCGGCAAATTAAAGTGAATGAGCTAAATTGCTACTGTTGGAATTGGAAATCTTTCTTTGTAATTATTATCTAATCTCAACAAACGCTTTCTTGCGAATATCCATCAAATTTCCTTTGGCTAAGGTTTGTAATTTCCTGCTAAAAATAGCATTGCGCGCGGCATTTAAATCCTGATCGGCGATTTTGGTTTCGGTTTTGGTATCAAACAATTTAAAAATATGAAAACCATCGGAAAGTGCAACCGGATCTGAATAGCCATCTTTTTTTAATTTGGAAATCGCATTATAAATTTTTGGCTCAATATCAGATTGCGAAACCCAGCCGATTTCACCATTATTTTCGGCATTTATTCCATTAGAAAATTGCTTTACCAAATTTTTGAAATCCGCTCCCTGCCTAAGCTCAATTACCAATTTTGCTGCAAATTGCTCCGCATTTTGCGCTGATTTTCCGGTTGGAGAAATCAAGATTTCAGCAACGTAAAATTTTTTGACATCAGTATTAAATTTATGCTGTTCAAAAAATTCTCTCACCTCAACTTCGGTAACTTTTACTCGGGATCGCAAAGTTTCAGAAATAATTTTTGACCATAAAATTTCGGCTTCAATCTGCTTCAAATAATGATCGAATGAAAAACCATTATTGATAAAGAAAATTTTAAACTGGGTTGGATTTTTCTTTTGCTGTAAAGCCACCATTTCCACAGCATCAGCCACTTCTTCAGGAGTTGCTTCAATTTTTAAAGTTGCCGCTTCCTGCCTGATTAATTCTTCATCAACCATTTTATCGAGAATTTGGTTGAGCAATAATTTCTGGTCGTCAATTGATTGAATCGAGATTTTGGCAGAAGTTACAACATAGCGATAGCGATCAATTAGTTCAGAATTTGTAATCGCTTTATTATTGATTTTAGCAGTAATGAAATCACCGCTATTGGCAGGAATATTTAGTTTTAATTGAGCTGCGAATGAAGAAAGATTTGTCCAAAAAAGAAGAATCAGAAAAATCAGTTTTTTCATTTTTGTGATACCGCTTTATAAACGTCAACGCCGCGAACCAGATCAATTGCACGCGCCAGCTGGTAGTCCTGACTATAAAGATCAATATTATCATCACCAACTTTCTCTTTTTTAGAGTCAATTATAGCTTCCTGAATTTGAACTTCGATATGACCTTTCAAATCAGCTTCAGCATCACGATCAACTTTTAATTGTTTTTCAATTTTAGCGTTAGTCACTTCAATATCAGGCTGAATGCCGGAAGCCTGAATTGATTTGCCGCTTGGAGTATAGTAAAGCGAAGTTGTTAAACGCAAAGCACCGTGGTTTTTTTCTAATGGAATTACAGTTTGAACCGAACCTTTGCCAAAAGATTTAATACCCATCACAACCGCGCGATGGTGATCTTGCAAGGCTCCAGCGACAATTTCAGAAGCCGAAGCTGAACCATCATTAATCAAAACAACAATTGGCAAATGCGCGATTAAAGTTTCATCAGCTTCATCCTTATATTCTTTTGATTCCGAATTGCGGCCTTTAATTGAAACGATCACCTGATCTTTATTTAAAAATGTATCACTAACTTTAATGGCCTGATCCAGTAATCCGCCTGGATTATTACGCAAATCAAGAACTAAGCCTTTAAGATTTTTTTCACCAATTTGGCTTTTCATTTTTTTCAATTCTGCAGCCAAACCAGAATAAGCCTGCTCAGAAAAAGTATTGATTTTAATGTAAGCAACATCTTTGAACTTGGCCGATTTCACAGCTTTAACCTTGATAACCTGACGAGTAATAATTTTTTCAAGCGGAGCTTTTTCGCCTTTGCGCAAAATCGTAACTTTAACTTTAGTTCCCGGTTTGCCGCGTAATTTTTTAACAACTTCTTCAATGGTTAAACCAATTATCGATTTATCATCAACTTTTGTGATGTAATCTCCTGACTGAATTCCAACCTTAAATGCCGGCGTGTCATCAATTGCTGACACAACTTTTACAACTGAAAATTCCAAAGTAATTTCAATACCAACTCCACCAAATTCACCTTTGGTTTGCACCTGCATTTCTTTTAATGCGTCTTCATTTAAATAAGATGAATGAGGATCAAGAGATGATAAAAGACCAGATGCCGCGGCTTCAGCTAATTGACGATCAGTTTTTTCTTCAACATAATCTTTTTTTACTCGCGAAATCACATCTTCTAAAAACTCTTTTTGATCTTCTTGAGCTGAAGAAATTTTATCCCCTAATTCAATCTTTTTTATCTGAATTTGCGATAATGAAACCGCTGAGAAAAAACCGATAAAAGTAGAGATGACAACGATCGCGGAAATTTTAAGATTTTTCATGAAAAGAAAATGTGATGGAAATTTAGATGTTTTTAGAAACGCACTTATCTAGAGCCTGTACAAGATCTTTTTTAATTTCAGATTTAGACAGGCTCTTGTAAAAATAACCGCAAAACTAAACTAAATTTACTGAATGCCGTATTCTTCTTTTAACTCATCAGTAATTGACGCAGGTGGTTCATCACCATAAGCTGAAAAAAGGATTTTACCATAATTTTCCAAGTGAATGATATCATCATTCAAAGCTTTTAGGAAAAGTTGAACTTTAAGACGTTCAACTAAAACATAATACCAAGCGTTACGGCCGGCATCAACACCTTTAACAAGGTAAATTTGTTCTGCTTGCATTTTTTTCTGAGGATCAATTGGTTTTTTAGGAGCTTTCGGAGTTACTCCGCTAGCGGTAGAAGACTGATTTTGAGTTTGTAAGTTTTCCGAAGTAAATGATTTTTTCCCGACAGAGTCGGCAAAACCACCACCTTGAGAACCCTTACTGGCAAATCTTGAAGCAAAGCTATTGTCAGCCATAATACTTTATGAATTTTGTTTTTGAGGATTTTTAGAATTTTTAATCCACCATTCATTGATAGATTTTTTTGGTCCACATGGCCCATCGTCATTAGAAACACATGGGCTTTTGACGTCTATTACTTTGCTTGAACAAGAAGCAGCAAAGAAAAAAGCTGTCAGAATAAAAATTACCTTTTTCATGTTTGATGATTTTTTAAAAAAGAATTAGTTAAAGAAAAAACTAAGTGCTTGCTTGAATTTTTCAATAAGTAAAAATTCAAATTATTATTTTAACTTATTTTCCTTATAAATTTTGTCACAAAATCTTTTTAACAAAACCTTAATTATTGGTCTTGGATTAATTGGCGGATCATTCGCTAAAGCCATTCGCAAAGCTCAAATCAGCAAAGAAATTTTTGCTTTTGACATTGATATTGAATCAATTGATCTCTCTAAAAACGATGGCGTAATTGATGGCGGCGTTGATGAGCTTCAATATATTGAAGATTTATCAAGTTTCGATTTAATCGTGATTGCCACTCCACTTTCGGCTTACGAAGAAATTTTTGATGAAATTGCCAATCGCGTTTTTCCAAAAACTATTGTTATCGACCTTGGTTCATTAAAAAGTTTTATCAACAAGATTTTACCAAAAAATTTAGAAAATAATTTTGTCGGCTGCCATCCAATTGCCGGATCGGAAAAAATTAATTTTGAAAATTCAGAAGTTGATCTTTTTTTAGGTAAAAAATTTGTGATTTGTAAAAACCCTGAAAACTCAAATGAGATCATAAAAAAAGTTGAAAACCTCGCCAAATCAATAGGCTGCGATGTTGATTTTATTGATGCCGATAAGCATGATGAAATTTACGCATTAGTTTCACATTTACCGCAATTTTTATCTTTTTTAACCAAAGAATTTTCACCAAAAAATATTGAAGGCGATTTTTTAGCCAAAGCCTTTCGCCTTGATAATTCCGACCCTGATATTTGGGCTGATATTTTTGAATTAAATGAAGAAAATCTTGAAGAATTTTATTTAGAGTTTTTTGATAATTTAGAAGAAGAAATTTCGATAGTAAAACACGGTCAATTTGTTTTACCAAATCAAGCAAACCAATCATTTACAGATTATGAAATGCAATATTTTGAAGAAAATTTTGCGCCAATATTTTTCCGCGCTTTAATTGTTTTAAGCTATTTAAAAATTCCAGCGATCAAAAACTTCAAAATCCATGCTGGTTCTGGTTTTAAAGACTTTACATCAATTATCGAAATCTTGAATTTTGCGCCAGAAAAACTGCAAAATTCAATTTCAAAAAATCAGAAAAAAATTCTAAACCTTTTTAGTTCAATCTCATGAGCAACCAGGAACAATTAAACGAAATCCGCCCTTACCGCGCCATTCATCGCCGCAAATCACGCCAGATTTTTGTCGGCAATGTTGCAATTGGCGGCGATGCACCAATTTCAGTGCAATCAATGACCAATACGCCAACCGTTGATGTGCAAGCAACGATTCGCCAAGTCAATGAATGCGCCGAACTTGGTGCTGAATTAATGCGCATTTCGGTTCCAGATAAAGAATCTGCTGATGCGTTAAAACAAATTATTCCACACTGCCCGGTTCCAATTATTGCCGACATTCATTTTCACTATCGCCGCGCTATTGAAGCGGCTGAAGCTGGTGCGAAATGTTTGAGAATTAATCCGGGCAATATTGGATCTGATGAAAAAGTACGCGAAGTTGTTAAAGCTGCGAAAGATTATGGCTGCGCAATTCGCATCGGCGTTAATGCTGGATCTTTGGAAGCAGATTTACTCAATAAATATAGAACCCCAACTCCGGAAGCGCTTGTTGAATCAGCGCAACGCCATATTCGTATTTTGGAAGATAATGATTTTTTCAATCTCAAAATCAGCGTTAAAGCTTCCGATGTTTTTCTCGCAGTTGCTGGCTATCGCGCGTTGGCGCAAGTTTGTGATTATCCGCTTCACATTGGAATTACCGAAGCCGGAAGCTTAGCGGCCGGAACCGTAAAATCTGCGATCGGTCTTGGAACTTTATTGTGGGAAGGAATAGGCGACACTATGCGCGTTTCGCTTTCGGCCGATCCGAAAGAAGAAGTAAAAGTTGCTTACCAAATTTTAAAAAGTTTGGGATTGCGTCATCGCGGCGTAAATTTAATTTCTTGCCCTTCTTGCGCCAGACAAGCGTTTGACGTAGTAAAAACCGTTGAAGAAGTTGAAAGAAGAGTCGCTCATATTAAAAAACCATTAACCATTTCAATTTTAGGCTGCGTTGTAAATGGCCTCGGTGAAGCAGCACACACTCAAATTGGAATCACTGGTGGCGGTGGCGGAAGGCATAATGTTTACATGAATGGCAAACCAGATCACAAAGTTACATCTGAAGAATTGGTTAATCACATTGTTACTTTAATTGAAGAAGAAGCCGGAAAAAATGGCGCTTAAGTTTGATAAAAAAATAATCGAAAAAAACTTTTCGCGCGGCGCTAAGAATTATGATGAAGCAGCCTTAATTCAGCGAGAAGTTGCTAAAAAATTGTGCGATTTGACTGCGCCTTTTATTAAAAACGAGGCGCGGATTTTAGATTTGGGTGCTGGAACTGGTTTTGTGGCGAAGAATATTTTTGATTTGGTTGGCGAAAAAAAAATCCAACTTTTTGAAAGTGATATTTCTTTTGAGATGCTCAAACAAAACTCGGAAAGCTCTTTCAAAATCCAATCTGATTTTGAAAATCTACCTTTTAAAAATAACAGTTTTGATCTTTTAATTTCTTCATTTTCTTTACAATGGCTGGAAAATTTAGAACAAACTTTTTCTCATTTTTTTTCCCTGCTTAAACCATCAGGAACCCTTGCCTTTTGTGTTCCAACGCAAGAAAGTCTAAATGAATTAAAATCAGCAAATATTTTTAACTTTACTAAATTACCAAAAGCGGAAGATTTGATTTTAGCTTTGCAAAAAAATGGTTTTAGCGAAAAAAAATTCCAAACTGAAATTTTAGAGCAAGAATTTGAAAGCGGCTTACAAGCATTGCAATCATTGAAAAAAATCGGGGCAAATTATTCAAATAAGAAAAATAAAACCTTGAACAAAACCCAATTGATACAATTCAATAATTTTTGTTTGAAAAATTTTGGAACAGCGAATAAAAAAGTCCGACTTTCTTGGTTCGTTTCTTACTTTATCTTCGTTAAATAGTCTTAAAAATGATCGGTAATATTCTAAAAAAATTGGTCGGAAAATCCGATAAAAAACCAAAAGAACCGCCTAAAAGTGAAAAGCTTGCTGAAAATCTGCGCAAGAAATCAGAAGAATTGACCCAATTTTTAGGTGATAAAATCGAATCAGTTCGGGAAGAATATTTTTCCATTCGCGAAAAAACCAAGAATCTGCGCCAAACCAATTATGATTTGGGCATGAAACATTTAGAAAATGGCCATATTGATGAAGCAATTATCCGTTTTAAAATTATTCGTAAATTCTGGCCCGACGTTGTTGATGCACAATATCAACTAGCTTATTGCCTGGTTTTGAAAGAAAAATTTAAAGAAGCCAAAAAAGTTTTAGATGAATTACTAAGTAAAAATCCCGATTATGATCAAAAAGCTCACGATTTACTTGATCACATTAATAGCTTGGAAGAATCGACAAATGCCTAAAAAAATCTTTACCTTAATAATTTTCATTCTCGCGTTACAGCCTTTTGCTGCCTGGTCTAAAGCTGCTAATAAAAAACAAAAAGATGCTGTTACAACCCGCTATCAAACAATTGATGAAGAAGCGGAATATGCCGAATTTGAATTACAAACCAGTGAAGAAATTTATGATCCATTAGAAAAAATGAACCGCAAAATTTTCATTTTTAATGATTATTTTGACCGCTACTTTTTTGAACATGTTGCCAAATTTTACCGCAAAGGCGTGCCACAAGGCGCTCGTATGTCAATTCGTAATTTTTTACTTAATTTATCGCTACCGATTTCAGCAGTTAATTCATTATTGCAAGGCAATGTTGACAACACTCTTTCAACATTTTCCAATTTCCTGATTAATACCACAGTCGGCTTTGGCGGCTTATTTGACGTCGCTGAAGATAAAGGTATAAAATATCGAGTCGAAGATTTTGGTCAAACTTTGGGACATTATCGTACTGGTTCCGGCGCCTATTTAGTATTACCATTTCTTGGCCCAAGTTCGGTAAGAGATTTAGGTGGATTAATTGTAGATAAATCAGCAAATCCTTTTGAATTAAATTTTCTGGAAGTTGGTGGCAGAGCTGATCTTATCAGCAGCAATGTTCGCTTAGGATTAGCTGGAGCCGCCGCAGTTGATAAAAGAGAAAGTTTGATTGATATTATTGATAGCATAAAGGCCGACTCTTTTGATCCTTACGCAACTTACAGAAGTGCTTACTTACAAAAACGTCAAACCGATATTAAATTTTAGAAAAAACTTATGAAAAAATTTCTTATAACCTGCCTTGTTTTTTTCATTGCCACGCCAGCTATAGCTACAGAAAATGCTAAAACTGCTGAAGTGCGAACTTACGTTGAAGAAATCGGAAATAAAATAATCAAAATTGCTGGCGAAAAGGGCAGCGAAAGTAAAAAAAGAGATAAAATTATCAGCGTGATTGACGGCGCAATTGATGCAGATTGGTTAGCTCGTTTTGTTTTAAGCAGAAATTATAAAACCAGCACTGAAGTCCAAAAAGAGCGCTTCACCAAGCTTTACCGCGATTTCATGATTAATATTTACGGACCAAAATTCAAAAATTATAACGGCAAAAAATTCACCGTAAATGAAGTAACTGAACAAAATGGCTTTTATATTGCCAAAGCTGAGTTTTTACCGCGCGATAGCAATGCACCAATTTCAGTTAATTTTCGAGTCAGAGAACGTAACGGTAAATTAATGATTTTGGATTTTATTGCTGAAGGCGTGAGTTTGATTGAAACTCAAAGATCAGAATTTAATTCTGCGATTGCGCAAAAAGGGATGGATCAATTTTTGGATGACTTAACAGAGAGAGTAAAGCAATTGAAGGAATCAAATAGCAAAACTTAGTGCTATTCCTAAAACAGAACCTCAAGGCAGGACTGGGTTACAAACCCAGTCCAGCGCTAGCTCAGCATAATTTTATACAGCTAAATCACTACTATTTTTTCTCACTTTCTTCCACCACTTTTCTTCTCATCAAATTTTTCCGCAGCGCATCAGAAAGATCCTTTTTCTTCTGCTTTTTCTCACGCAGCTTTTGCTCTTTTGGCACTAATTTATTACTCATAAAGTTTCGCTAATTTCAAACTGTTTTAAATATAGATTTGAGTAAGCTCCGCCTTTATCCAGCAACTCTTTGTGCGTACCCTCTTCCACAACTCTGCCATTTGAAATTACCACAATTTTATCAGCGTGAATTACGGTTGAAAGCCTGTGCGCGATAACCAATGAAGTTCTGCCTTTCATCAATTTCGCCAAAGCATCTTTGATTAATTTTTCTGAAATTGGATCTAACGCAGAAGTTGCCTCATCTAAAAGCAGAATCGGCGCGTTGTACAAAATCGCGCGGGCAATTGCAATTCTTTGGCGCTGACCTCCGGAAAGACGAATACCATTTTGCCCAACTTTGGCATAATATTTTTCCGGCAATTCCTGAATAAATTCATCAGCTTCCGCCATTTTCGCAGCGTTAATAATTTGTTCTTCAGTTGTATCAACTTTACCGTAACGGATATTTTCAATGATCGTGTCATCAAACAACATCACTTCTTGATTCACCACTGACATAGAATTGCGCAGCGATTTTAAAGTGATGTCGCGAATATCGTGGGAATCAAGTTTAATCGCGCCTGAACTTGGATCATAAAAACGCAAAATCATGCTCATAATTGTAGATTTTCCGCCGCCCGAATGTCCGACCAAAGCGACAGTTTGTCCGGCTTTAATCCTAAAGCTAACATTCTTCAAAGCCAATTTGTCATCGACATAACCAAAACAAACATCTTCAAACTCAATATCGCCTTTAACTGCATCTAAAGAAACTGCATTTGGTTTATCAATAATTGTTGGTTTTTCATCAAATAATTCATATAAACGGCTCGCCGCAGCTAGACCCATCTGAACCCCAGAATTCATATTCGAAACTGATTTAAGCGGCTTATAAGCCATCATCATCGCCGCAAAAAATGAGAAAAATGCACCCGGAGTCGTTTCGCCGGTAATCACCTGATGTCCACCATACCAGATAACAGCTGCAACACCAATACCAGCCAAACTTTCAACAAAAGGAGATGCGATTAAAGAAATGCGTGAAATCTTTTTACCCATTTTGAAAATGGCTTCAATAATCAAAGACATTCTGCCAATTTCAAAATCTTCACAGTGATAGGCTTTTACAAGTTTAGAATATTGCAAAGTGTCGCTCATTTGTGACGAAAATTTGGAAGCAATTTCTTGGTTTTTAAAAGATAATCTACGCAATCTTCTACCTAATTTATAAATCGGATAACCCGCCAAAGGAAAGCCGATAAAAGCAACAAGCGAAAGCTCCAAGCTTTGGTAAAACATCACAATAACTAACGCAATCAACGTAAATAGCTGTTTTACGAAACCGTTAATTGTGGTGTTAATAACGCCAACAACCGCACCGATTTCATTATGGATACTCGCCATCATGTCGCCAGAAGATTTGCTGTGAAGTTTGGAAATATCAGATTTTATAAAATGCGAATAAAGGCGGATGCGCATGTCAGACGTGATGCGAAGCGACAAAACATTCATTGTTAAAAGTTGAAAATAAGTCGAAAAACCCTTCACCACCGTAACTATTAAAACTACCAAAGGAATCACCACCAAAGCCATAGTATTTTTATCAACAAAAACAGAATCCAGCGCCGGCTTGATTAGCCAAGCGTTAAGGGAAGTTGTTCCTGCAATTACTAACATCAAAGCCACGGAAATTAAAAAAGTTTTCCAGTTTGGTATGATATATTCTTTCGTGATGCGTTTGGCTAAATAAGTCGTGCTCGCGTAATTAATTGGCTTTAATGGCTTCGACATGAAAATTTAAAAATTAGGAATTAAGATTTAAGAATTTGGAATTTAGAATGATGTTTGTTTAATTAAAATTGGTAATTTGATTTAAAGTAAGGATAGATCCTTAACTCGTTTCAAGATCTATCTAATTTACCAACTAACTCCTAACTCCACTTATTCCTCGTGATTAATATATTCAACTCTTTCAAAGAAGTTTTTAGTGCTGCTATTCAAAAAATCGCCGCTGAAAATAACCTTCAAATCGAAGAAAAAGACTTAAAGAATTTCACGGTTGAGCCAGCAAAAGAAAAGTCGCACGGCGATTTGGCTTGTAATATCGCGATGATTTTGACCAAAAAATTTACTGCTGTTGAAGCTTTAAATAATCCTAGAAAATTAGCTCAAAAAATTATCGAAACTATTCAAGATGAAAATATCGTAAAGCTTGAAATCGCAGGTCCGGGTTTCATCAATATTTTTCTAAAACCGCAAATTTTTTATAAATTATTGCGCCAAATTGTTGAAGAAAAATATACTTTCCCCAATCTCGGAAATGGCGAAAAAGTTAATCTCGAATATGCTTCTCCAAACCCGACCGGACCAATTCACGTTGGTCACACCCGCGGCGCAATTTATGGTGATGTTTTAGCAACTTTACTTTCCAAAGTTGGTTATGATGTTTTGAAAGAATATTATATAAATGATGCCGGAAGCCAAATTAACACTTTATTAAAATCGGCCAATTTGCGCTATTTACAAGCTTGCGGACAGAAAATTGAAATTCCTGAAGGCCTTTACCCAGGCGCTTATTTGATTGATGTTGGTGTAAAATTAAAAGAAAAATTCGGTGAAAGTTTAATTGACAAATCTGAAGAAGAGATTCTACCACAAATTCGCGATTTCGTGGTTAATCCCATGATTGAAATGATTAAATCTGATTTACTGGCTCTAGGCATAAAACATGATAGCTATTTCTCAGAAAAAACCAATTTACACGACACCAATAAAATCGCCAAAACCGTACAAATCTTGCGCGATAAAGGTTTAATTTTCGAAGGAAAACTTGAAGCTCCAAAAACCGAAAAAGGTGTCGGCGCTTTGCCGGAAGATTATGATGACAAAAACCAAACTTTGTTTCGCTCAACTTTATTTGGTGACGATCAAGATCGCGTTGTCCAAAAAGCCGATGGCAGTTTCACTTATTTAGCCGGCGACATGGCTTACGCCGCCAGCAAATTTGAACGCGGCGCCAAATATTTTATCATGCCTTTGGGCTACGACCACGCTGGTTACGTAAAAAGATTAACTGCAGTTGTTGATGCGTTAACCGATAAAAAATCACAGTTAAAAGTGATTTTATGCCAGATGGTAAAATTCGTAAAAAACGGCGAGCCTTTAAAAATGTCGAAGCGCGCCGGAAATTTTATCACCGCCCGCGAAGTAATCGACGAAGTCGGCGCTGACGCTTTGCGCTTCATCATGCTCACGCGCAAAAACGATGCGCCTTTTGATTTTGATTTGGCAAAAGTAATTGAACAATCAAAAGACAATCCGATTTTTTATGTGCAATATGCGCACGCTAGATGCTGTTCGGTGTTGAGAAATTTAAAATCTGAAAACATCACAGTTCCAGAAAAAATTGAAGCCAATATTTTAGAAAACCTGCGTGATGACTCTGAAATTGACCTCATCAAAAAAATGGCCAATTTCCCTCGCGTTATAGAAATGGCGGCAGTTAGTTTTGAACCGCATCGCATCGCTTTTTATCTGCAAGAACTCGCGGCTGAATTTCACGCTTTGTGGAATAAAGGTTCAGATAATCCCGATTTGAAATTCATCATCAAAGATAATTTGCAAGTTACAACGGCTCGCATTTATTTGGTTATGGCGCTTAGAAATATAATCGCCGAAGGTCTCAAAATTTTTAACGTCAAGCCTCTTGAGGAAATGAGATAATGGAAGATTTTGGCTACCAAAAAGACGATTCACAAAATAAATTTTCGGGTCTGGCTAAAAAAAGTTTTTTAGTTGGCGCTACTTTATTTTCGATCGCCGGATTTATCTATGTCACGATCAGCGCTTATTATTTTGTTTACCAAGATAAAAACAGCGATATTGAAGTAATCAAAGCCGAAGAAGGCCCAATCAAAGTTTTAGAAGAAGAAAAATCTGGCGAAAATGCGATGCAAATTGATAGCTCGATTTACGAAGATATTTTCGGCAATAAAGGCATAAAAAAAGAAAATATCCGCCAAGCAATTCCAAAAATTAAAACTGCTCCCGAGCCAGTATTACCGCCGCCAAATTTAGCACAAAAATCTTTGACTAAAGAGTCAATTATCAATAAAGAGCCAAAAGCAGTTAAAGCTCAAGATCAAAAAATCATCATCTTTTCTGATGCCGCTAAAAAAGAAGCTCCTGCAAAAGATTTACTAACCAACAGCGATAGTGAACGCAACCAACCTAAAGTCGCACCAGTTTCGGAAAAGGAGAAGAAAAGAGCAGTCCGCGTTCAAGTCGCCGCAATGACTTCCAAAAATGCGGCAAATGAACATTGGGATAAATTAAATCATCTTTACCCAAATTTATTTTCGGGACTTCGCTCTTACACTGAAGAAGTGAATTTAGGGAAAAGAGGAATTTTTTATCGCTTACAAATCGGCAATTTTTACAACCAGATTGAAGCTGAAGAATTTTGTGGGAAATATGTTGCGCAGGCGCAAAAGAGTAAGGCTGATTGTATTGTTGTGGAATAATCGAGCTAGCATCTTTATCACCAAATTTTAAAGGGGTCGAATTCAACTCCTTCTGACAAATAATGTATAGAAAATAATTTCAAAATTTATCAAAAAAACATGAGCATAAGTAAGGAGAAGATTCTTGAAGCTATCCGTAAAACTGCACAAGAAAATAGTGGGAGACCTTTGGGTGAAGTAAAGTTTCAAAAAGAAGCTGGATTTGAGCCTAATCAATTTCAAGTCCCTTATTCAGATGAGTTTATTAGTGAAAAAATTATAGGACTTATACGAAAACTTAAAAAGTTTCCCACTACCAGAGAGAGAATAGTGGAAAGAAATATCGACAGCGATTTTCCAAGTCACGGAACTTTTAGAAGATTAAGAACCCAGGAAAAAATTGCGACGATGATATTGTAGAAATATGTAAAACAGTTCTTAAGGAAGGGTTAACAGCAGTTGATAATCCTGTGCTTGTTGGCGACATTGGCGAAGTTTATCTTTTTAAATCTGGTCGTTACTACAAAATCGGAAAAACAAAAGATACTGTAAGGCGTGGTAGCGAGATCAGAATTCAGCTACCAGAAAAGTTAGATTTGATCCATTCAATAATGACAGATGATCCAAGTGGTATTGAGGCATATTGGCATAAACGCTTCGCATTGAACAGAATGCAATGTAAAAGCCCTCTTTGAAAAAGAGGGTGGATCAAACGCCTTTGGCGTTTGAGACGGGTGATTTAAAAATGCTAAATGTTTTATGGAGTAAAAATCCTCCGGCGCTGCGCGCCACCTCCTTTTTCAAAGGAGGCTTTGCTACTTCTAACATCTTTAACAAATTAAGTGTTTATCTTTGTTTTTAGATTTTGTGAAATTTTTTGATTTCAGTTACAATGCCAACATATTTCTCCGGCTCTTTATTTTTCCCTAAAATCCAGTCGTAAATTTCCAAATCATCTTCTTCCAAAAAATTTCCAAACAATTCTAGATCAGAAATTTCTCCCAACTTTTTTTTCGCAAATTCACCAATTAAAAAATCAGTTTCTTTACAGCCGCGATGTATTGAGCGGTAAAAAAGTTGTTTCACCAAATTTTCATTATTCATTTTTTAAACTTCTAAAAGAGATTGAATTTTTTTGATTAAATCTTGCGCCGCTTTTTCTTCGTAAGGTTTGGCTGCAGCAAATTCCCAGATTGGTTTGGGGAAAGCAATGTCAGTTTTGAAGCGGCCGATTACGTGGATGTGAAGTTGTTTTACCATATTTCCTAAAGTAGCGATGTTTAATTTATCAATCGCGAAACCTTTTTGCAGAGCTTTAGAAACTTGGTTTATTTCGTGCAAAATTTCGGTTTGATCTGCAAAATCAAGATCAGTTAATTCAACAGCATCAACCTTTCTTGGCACCAAAATGAACCATAAATAATTAGAATCATTTTTTAGAAGCAGGCGCGAAAATTTAAGTTCGGCAACTGTGAAACTGCCGGAATTTAATTTTGGGTCGATTGTAAACATAAATTAGAATTTAAGATTTAAGAAATTAGTTTTAGATTAGTCTGTGTTATAAATTTAATTCTTAAACCTCGAAATTGCTCAAACATCTTTCAATTCAAAATATCGTTTTAATCGATAAAGCTGAAATCAACTTTGCGTCAGGCCTTTGTATTTTAACGGGCGAAACTGGCTCTGGAAAGTCGATTTTACTTGATGCACTTGGTTTAGCAATTGGCTTTCGTTCTAATTTGCGGCTGATTGGTAATGATGAAAAAAAGGCACAAGTTGCGGCGGAATTTGATATTTCAAAAAACCAAAATTGCCAAAATATTTTAGCGGTAAATGATTTACTTGATGCTGAAAATCCAGACTTGCTGCGCATTCGCAGGTCAATTCAAGAAAGTTCATCAAGCAAAGCTTTTGTAAATGATATTTCAATTGGAGTAAATCTTTTGGCTAAAATTGGTGAATCTTTGCTCGAAATTCACGGACAACATGATCAGCGCGGGCTTTTAAATCCAAGTGCGCATGGCGATATTTTGGATGAATTTGCGCAGAATCAAAATCTCTTGAAAAACCTCAAAAAAAATTACGAAGAATTAAAAGAAGTTGAAGAAAAAATTGCTGATTTTAAGTCGAAAAAAGAAGAGGCAAAAAGAGAGAAAGATTATTTAGAACATGTTGTAAAAGAGCTTGAAAATGCAGCAATTGAAGGCGATGAAGAAGAAAAATTAGTAGCACAAAAAAATCAACTTTTGGGCAAAGAAAAAGTTCTGAATTTTTTATCAGATTTTAAATCGCATTTAACCGAAGCTAATTCGCAATTAATTTTGGCGCAGCGAATTTTTATTCGAAATCATAATGTGGTTGATAATTTTTTAGCTGATAAAAAAGATGATTTTGAAAATTTAAGCGAAAGATTTGATCGCCAAAATAATGAATTGGATGCAGCAATTTCAAGCGTGGATGCCACAATTAGAGAAATTGTAAATTCGGAAAATAATCTTGAAGAAATTGAAGAAAGATTATTTTTTATTAGAAGTTTGGCGCGTAAATACAATGTCACAACTAATGAACTTGAACAGGTTATTTTAGATTCAAAAGAAAAATTAAAACTTTTGGTTAATGAAGAAGAAATGTCTGCCGATCTTGAATTGAAGCAAGTTGAACTGAGTTCTAAATATCAAAAAACTGCGCAGGAATTAAGCGAGAAAAGAAAAAAATCGGCGCTGATTTTATCGAAAAAAGTTGAGGAAGAATTACAATTTCTCAAAATGGGTGATGTGAAATTTGTGGTCGAAATATTGGATACAGCGCCTTCTTTCAAAGGTCACGATAAAATCCGTTTCATTTCCTCAATTAATAAAAACGGTTTTGATGATATTTCCAAAATCGCTTCCGGAGGCGAGCTTTCACGTTTTATGTTGGCGTTAAAAGTTGCATTGATGAATGTGAAATCGGTGCCAACAATGATCTTTGATGAAATTGATACCGGAATTGGCGGAAGCACGGCTGACGCGGTTGGAAAACGTTTGAAAATTTTATCGGAAAGATTGCAGATTTTGGTGGTAACGCATCAGCCACAAATTGCAGCGAAGGCGGATTTGCATTTTAAGATTAGTAAAGTTTCAAATTCGCAAAAAATTAAAACGGTGATTGAAACTTTGAGTGAAAAAAATCGTCAGGCCGAAATTGCGCGGATGTTGTCGGGAGAAATTGTGAGTCAGGAAGCGATTGCGGCGGCTTATAAATTGATTAACAATTAATCGAACTAGGTCCTCGACGACGCTTCGCTTTGCTTGACCACCTGAAATTCTTAACTAAGAAAATTTTAAGCAACGAATGTTTGCTTTCTTGATTTTGAAAAATATTTTCCAAAGCAAATACCGAGGCAAATAATTTTCTTTAAAAATCTAAAAAAATCTCCTTTTAAAAATGTCTGAAGATAATGCTGCGGTCCGGCATTTTCGTAACTTTGTTATAATCTCTTTTGCCATCTTTTTTGTCCTAGCCCTTTGTTTTTATATTACCGGCACGCTTGTAATCGTAACGGTCAATGGCAAATGGGAAATCATCAAGGCCTATTCAAAACTTCCAATCAATAAGCAGTTCTCTTATCTCTTTAGCACAATGCTGGCTTACTGGAAATTTTATTTCATAAATTCCGATAAACTCACCACTGAAAGTTACAATTATTTCACCACAAAACTCTGGATCACTTCACTTCTTCCTTACACAATTTTACTAACTTTAGGTTGGGTATTTCGCGCGCCAATTATGGACTGGCGGCCATTTAAAAAACCAGAATCAATTCATGGTGACGCTAAATGGGCGACACTACAAGATGTAAAAAAAATGGGTCTGCGTGCTAAAACCGGCATATTGCTGGGGATGTATAATAAAAAGATGATTATCGCCGATGGTTATCAACATATTCTTTTATTCGCACCAACGGGTTCTGGTAAAGGTGTGGGCTTCGTAATTCCGAATCTTCTTTTTTGGCAAGATTCCGTAATCGTTCACGATCTTAAATTAGAGAACTATGAATTAACTTCGGGCTGGCGCAAAACAAACCTCAAGCAAAAAGTTTTTTTATGGAATCCTGCAGATCCTGACGGCGTTTCGCATTGTTACAACCCGATGGATTGGATCAGTAAAAAACCTGGTCAAATGGTGGATGACGTACAGAAAATTTGTAACTTCCTGTTGCCAGAACAAGAATTTTGGCAAAACGAGGCGCGTGCACTTTTGACCGGAATCATGCTTTATTTAGTTGCTGCCGAAGACAAGCCGGCAACGCTTGGAGAAGTTGTACGTACACTGAGAAATGATGACGTGGTTTACAATTTGGCGGTGGTTTTGGATACGATGGGTAAAAAAATTCACCCAGTTTCTTACATGAATATCGCCTCATATTTACAAAAACCGGATAAAGAGCGCGGCTCCGTGACATCAACAGCCAACTCGTCTCTCGAGCTTTGGGCCAACCCGTTGATCGACACTACAACTGCGACTAGTGATTTCAATTTACATGAATTTAAAATTATTCCGCACACGGCTTATATCGGTTTAACACCAGATAACATCAGCCGCTTGAAGCCTTTGATGAATATGTTTTATCAGCAAGCCGCAGCTTTCTTCACCGCCAAAATGCCGCAGCCACATGAAAAATTCGGCGTTTTAATGCTGATGGACGAGTTTCCGACTTTAGGAAAAATGGAACAATTCTTGGCCGGTATCGCCTATTTCCGTGGTTACCGCGTGAGATTATTTTTAATCATTCAAGATACTGAGCAGCTGAAAGGAATTTATGAAGAAAGTGGTATGAACTCATTTTTATCAAACTCGACTTATCGTATTACATTTGCGGCCAACAACATGGAAACGGCGAATTTAATTTCGCAACTTTTGGGCAATAAAACTGCGACTCAAATTTCTTACAACAAACCAAAATATCTCGATTTAAACCCAGGTGCCCGTTCGCTTCACGTTTCAGAAACGCAGCGCGCATTGCTTTTACCGCAAGAGGTTATTCAGCTTCCAAGAGATGAGCAGATTATTTTGATTGAATCTCAGCCGCCGATTAAATCGAAAAAGATTTTCTATTTTAAAGATAAGTTTTTCACCAGTAGATTGCTCAAAAAAATCGCCATTCCTAAACAAGAACCTTACATGCCGGATTATTCGAAAAATAAATCTTCGAAAGACGCCCCAAAAGATGCTGCTAAAGATGATTCTACGGGAACTATTTCAGGATAGATCCTTAATTTTGGTATAGAAACTCTTTAAAAAACATCCAATTTCGAAATATGTTAATTTCATCAAAAGCAATAAAAGCGGCTGTAATCGGAAATCCTATTTCACATTCTTTATCGCCGAAAATTCATAATTTTTTATTAGAAAAACATCAAATTGATGGAATTTATTTAGCGCTGAAAATTGAGAAAAATGATTTAGCTGTTTGTGTTGATTCTCTAGTAAAAATGGGCTTTGCCGGCTTTAATGTGACAGTTCCGCACAAAGAAGAAATTTTTAAAATTTGTGATTATACAAGCAATACGGCGAAACTTTGCAAAGCTGTAAATACTGTAATTGTTACGCAGGATAAAAAACTTTTTGGACATAATTCCGACGCTGAAGGTTTTATTAACCACTTCAAAAATTCGGCACCGGATTTTGATTTTAATAATAAAAATATTTTTGTAATCGGTGCTGGTGGAGCAGCGCGCGCTGCGGTTTATTCTTTGATAAAAGCAAAATCAAAAAAGATTTTTATTACCAATCGCAATCAAAATCGTGCTGAAGAATTAATAAAAGATTTTGCTGATTTTGCCGCGCAAAAAAATTGCGAGTTGGAATTTTTAGATGCGAAAAATTTTGAAGAAAAATTGGATATTTGTAATTTGCTTGTCAATAGCACAACTCTTGGAATGGAAGGACAGGAACCTTTGAGAATTGATTTAAAAAACTTAAATCAAAGTGCGATTGTTTATGATATTGTTTACAAACCTTTATTAACTGAACTTTTACAAGTTGCACAATCGCGGGGAAATAAAATTATCACCGGAGTTGGAATGCTGCTAAACCAAGCCTCAATAGGTTTTGAAGCATGGTTTAAACAAAAACCAGATGAAAAATTTCTAACTGAAATTTTAAAGATTTTGCAAATTTAAAATTACGATACAATGCGGATTTCATTATTAGTCTTAGAAACTAACTTTGAAATACTGTTTTCTGTACTGAGGCGTTTTGTAGCATTTGAATTTGGAGATTCTGATGGATCAACAATAATCTCAATTTCATTAGCCTTTCCCTTGACTACCATTCCATAATATTCCACGCGAGTAAGTGCTTCTGGTAAAGAATCAAAAATTGCAGGTAAATTATTTTTTAAACCTGTCGTCAAATAAGCTCCCCAACTATCAAGAACTCCCCGTAACTTACTTCTTGAAGCTAAATCAGGATTGGTTTTATAGGAACATACAGAAATTTCAGCATCAGATTTTTCAATACCTGCACGCTCTAACCACTTACCTAAAAGTTCAGGACTATATACGGCGTAAGGTAACATATGAATCTCTGCTGTTTCTGAATCTTCTAAATCTGATGGAGAATAAAAAACTTCGCTTTCCTTAAGTCCTAAATTTTTTCGCAATCCTCTATCACTATAAGTTGCTTGTTCTCTCAAAAACATAGCCTTTCCCGGAACTGTCAAAACCACATCATCTCTGGTAATAGCAACTAATTTTTTAAGAAAATTATCGCGCGCTTCAGAAGGAAAAATATGCGAAGTTGGACCATATAATGAACTTGTAATATCAACCTTTCCAATAGAATTAGCTAAATCTTGAGGTTTAATATCGGGATTAAGAGGCGACAATAATTCTACTAACAGATTTTCTTTTTGTAAAATTCCATGATTACGCATATGCTCTTCATCTACTGGTGGATTGCTTATTCCCAGATCATTAAAATCAAGTTTCTCTAATTTTTGTTTATAAGATTCAATTCCCACTGGAGAAATATCATAAGCTTTAACCACGATATTTACATCCGGAATTTCATCCGCAAACCAACGATAGAATTCTAAATCTCTTCCATCTCCACAACCAAAATCAAATATAACAAAATTATATGATGGAGTTTGTGGTGCTAATTTTTCATCAGGATTATTTTTACACTCTGCGATTTCTTTCTTAAAATTTTCAGTTCTTTCTTTGAAATTATTTAGAGATTTTTCTACAGCATTCTTAAGAAAATACCATTCACCTTCAGGAAGCTGTCTTTCTGTATCAAATCTCGTAGCATAAACAGAAGATTCTCCACCTTTATAACGAATATCATAAACCTCTGAAACTTTTTCTGGGTTCAATTGCGCTGCCAAATCAGAAAAACCGGGTTTTACGTCTTGACTACTAGTATCATCTGAGCTTCTATTTTCTAGGCTATCGATTGATGAATTAGGGTTAGTCGGTATTTGAGAATTTCTAGACATTTTAAAAGAAAAAATGAGATTAAAAAGTTTAAGCAAAGATTATAAAGTATTTTTCAACTTAGTAGTTTTCGCTTCGGTCTTTATTGCTACAACAACATTATACTTTTCATACAGGGATTTTACTAAAGTCTCCAAACAAGCTATGATTAGCACCACGAATAAAATTGACCAACAAATTACAGAATCCCTTTCCTATCTCGAGAATATTTCCAACTTTGTAGCAAATCAAATAATAAAATATGGAAATTCAAAAAAAGAAAATATTGCGTCAATTTTGACTAACACTCGGCCCAAAATAAATGATAATGGCTATGACTTTTTCACCTGGACACTTTTCGATTTCGTTGATGCCAATAATTACGTAGTTGCAAGCAGCACTCATGGCGCATTAACAAATCCAATTTTAGTCACCAATGAAGAAAGATCCTGGATTTACGAAGCCAAACAAAAACCCTGGAAACTTTTATCTTCTAAAGTTGATACCGGAATTATCAGCCGCGAACCAATTATTCCTTTTGGTTTTGGAATTAGTGATAAAGGAAAATTTCTCGGCACAATTTCTTTTGGTGTTAATGTAGAAAAACTCGAAAGAAAATTAGAACTGCTTTCCAGCATTTCTTACATTAAATTCGTAGTTTTTGATGATAAAAATTCTGTTCTTCTTTCATCGGAAAATTTTAATAAGGAACAAGTTTTTGAGATCGCCGATGGTTTTGAAAAACTCGATAAAACCCTTTTGAATCCTGGTTTCATTGAGATCAATAACCAGATTTTTTATTACCAACCAAATTCCCCGCATTCTTTTGCAATTTTAACCGGCATTAATAAAAAAATGTTTTTGTCAGAATTGCGCATCAATTTCTTACCACATTTTCTTAATACTTTATATTTAACCATTTTCTTCCTGATTCTGCTTTTCTTTTTTAGAACCAGACTTTTAAATCCTGTTATCCAGCTTTCAAATTCAGCGTATGAAATTTCTCAAGGAAATACTAATGTATATATTCCTCATGCCGAAATTTCTGAAATTGATTTACTAGCAGAATCAATTGAACAAGTTCGCGAATTTGTAGAAAAACAGGCTCAAGGTAAGATGCTGGCAGAAAAAGCCAATTTCAATAAAACCGAATTTTTAGCTTCCACAGCTCATGAATTAAAAAATATCGTCGCCGGAATTATTGGTTTGGCAGAAGTAGTAAAAATTAATTTTTCTGAAAAAGCCGAATCAAATGATAACAATTTCTCAGCGCCAGAAATTTTGGAAAATCAAAGTTTTCTTGAAGATATTGTAAAATTAGGTGAAGAACTTTCAGAATTTATTCACGATATTATTGACATTAATCAAGCCCAAACCGGTAACTTCAAAATTGAGGAACATTCTCTGGTTGATATGAAAGAAATAGTTATGCGCTCGGTAAAATTACTAAAAATCCGTGCCATAAAATCACAAAAACAAATTGTTTCGCATTTTATAAAAAAGGATGACGAAGATTTTATCGTCAACAATATCGACCCTAGAAGAATCAAACAGGTTCTGGTAAACCTCATCAGTAATTCAATTAAATATGCCGACGAACAAACCGCGATTGAAGTAAATCTGGAAAAGCTAAATGCTGGAGCTTCAGAAACTCTGCAAATCTCAATATTAGATAGCATCAAGCAAAACCCGCATATAAATCATGAGCGCAAAACCTATTTACAAAGCATTGTCAAAAAATCACGCCCCAAAATAATGATAAGTATCAAAGACCATGGTTGCGGAATGAATGAAAATGAAATCAAAATTGCACTAGAAAAATATGGCCGAATTGAAATGGATCAAAGCAAATTCATTGATTCAACCGGACTAGGATTGCCTTTGGTAAAACATCTGGTTGAAATGCAAGGTGGTATGATAGTTATTTCATCGGAGAAAAACGTGGGAACTGAAGTAAAAGTGTTTTTGTAATCACTCGACTGTCATTTTGTAACATAGCTAAATTTTAGAAAACCTAAATCAAAACCAATATGCTAAACTTTATTAAATCAATCCTGCGCACGATTCGCACCGTAATTATTTCCTTAATTCTAATCTGCATCGTGATTTTCATGGTGAATAACCGCGACACTATTCAAGTGCATTTTTATCCTTTGCCTTTTGATCTCGAAACCAAAACTTTTTTAGTAATAATTTTATTCTTTATTTTAGGAATGATTTTTGGAATTTTAGCCTGCACCCAAAATATCATCGGTCGTAGCATCAATAGTTTCAAGGATCGTCGTAAAATTAACCAGCTTGAAAAACAAGTTAAAAAAAAATAAACCAACCGCTTAATCATTTGTTGATTTCAAACTTTCGCTAAATAACATCCGCCAAATCAATTAATCACCACTCTTAAACGCTGTAAATTCCCTACTCTCTCAACTTATTAATCAATCAAATATGGCAAGTAATTTAACTATCATGGGCAACAAGGAAATTTTGTTGGTTGCTGAAAACATTGCACATGAAAAAGGCATCTCCCTTCAAGAGGTTGTAGGAGCTATGGAAGAAGGCATTAAACTTGCCGCTAAGAAAAAATATGGTCATCATTTAGATATTGAATGCCGTATCGATAAAAAATCGGGCCAAATTAAATTATTCAATAGATTACAAGTTGTCGAAGATGACAAAGAAGATTTCGATTCACGCACACACATCACTTTAAAACACGCCAAACTTGAAGATAAAGACGCAGCGCTTGGCGATTCTGTTGTTCAAGAATTGCCTCCAATTGACTTGAACCGCGTTGTGGCGCAAGTTGCTAGAAATGAAATTATCCGCAAAGTTAAAGAAGCTGAAAAAAATAAAGAATATAACGAATTTAAAGATCGTTTGGGCGACATTGTTAGCGCTTCAGTTAAAAAAGTTGGTCTTAAAAATATCGTTATGGAAGTTGATGGTTATGAAGCTGTTATCCACGAAAGCGGTTTGATTCCTAGAGAAAATTTCCGCGTTGGTGACCGCATGCGTTGCTATATTGAAGATGTTCGCAAAGAACCTCATGGCGCGCAAATCTTCCTTTCACGCACTCATCCACAATTTTTGGTTCGCTTGTTTGAACAAGAAGTTCCTGAACTTTACGATGGCAATATCGAAGTTAAAGCTGTAGCTCGCGATCCGGGTTCACGCGCTAAAATTGCTATTTACTCGCGCCGCGATGATATCGACATCATCGGTTCATTCATCGGTATTCGCGGCAGTCGCGTTCAATCTGTAAGTTCAGAATTACGCGGTGAAAAAATCGACATCATGAAATGGTCACCAAACATTGCTGAATTGGTAGTTAGCGCGCTAACTCCGGCTAAAGTAAGCAAAGTTGTGGTTGATGAAGAAAATAGTTTAATCGAAGTTGTGGTGGCTGAAGATCAATTAAGTTTGGCAATCGGACGCGGCGGACAAAATGTTAAACTTGCTTCAAAATTAGTTGGTTACAAAATCGACGTTATGACTGATGAGCAAGAATCAGTAAGAAGAACTGCAGAATTCAATCAAGCTTCTAAATTGTTTGCTGAAGCTTTAGACGTTGAAGACATGATAGCCAATCTTCTTGCTTCTGAAGGCTTCTTAAGCGTTGAAGAACTTGCCTCAGCTGAAACTTCTGAAGTTGCTTCAATTGAAGGATTCGACGAAGATGTAGCAAAAGAAATCAAACGTAGAGCTGAAGAATATTTACAAAAAACAGCTTAAAAACGAAGAATTACCAAAGTGCTGCACTTAATCAAATTCGACTTTCGGTCGAATTTGGGTTTGTTTTGAATTGCTTCGCGGCGAGTGAATCGCCGCATCCGCAATAGATTTATTTTTTAGGAAGATAGTTTTTTTAAAAAAAGTAACTGGTAATTGAAACAAAAATTAAAAATGACCGACATAGAAAATAAAAATACAATACGTTCAACACTTACCTTAAAACTTCCATCTTCGGCAGGTTCTCAAACTTTGACGCTTAAAACTCCTGAAATCAAAAAAACTGGAAGTTCGTTAGTACAAGTTACGATCAAAGGCCGCAAAAAAGAAAATAGAGACGATGATCGCGCGCCGACAGCTTTAAATAAAAGCGAATTTGAAGCTCGTATGAAAGCGGTTTCCGAATCAAAAACAGAAGTTGCTGAAGTTAAAACTCATGAAATTCTAAGCAAAATCACCAAAGAAAAACGCAAACTTGTTGAAGAAGAATCGGAAAAAAATGAAGTTAAAAAACAAGAAGAAATCAAAGAAGAAGCCAAAGAAGAATATGTTGTAGCAAATGTCGAAGAAAAATCTCCGACTGCTATCGTTGAAGAAAAAGCACAACCTCAAAAAGTAAATTCAAATTATAGTTTAGACAGCTTTGACGTTAGAAATAAAATCAGACAAAGCATTGAAGTCACTAATCGCCAAAAAGAAGAACGCGAAAAATTGATCGGCGTTAGAAAAAAAGAAGAACAAGATCGCTTAGAAAAAGAAAGAGTCGAAAGAGAAAAAAGAAAAGCTGTTAATAAAAAAACAATGGGCGGCGGCAATCATTTCAAAACTCCGAGTAAACTTAGCGAAAGCGAAGAAGCGGCGCGCAAAAAACCAAGTTTCAAAGAAGAACGCGGCAATACCAGAAAACAAACTTATATTATTGATGGCGATTCTGATGATAGCGAAGGTGGTCGCAGAAGAAGAAAAGCTAAATTAAGACAGCAACATGAAGATAATTCACAAAAAGAATATAAAAAAATCATTCGTGAAGTTGATTTACCAGAACTTATTACCGTTTCTGAATTAGCAGAACGTATGTCGGAAAAAACCGGCGATGTTGTGAAAAAACTTTTCACCATGGGCATGGTTGTAACCAGTAACCAAGCGATTGATGCTGATACAGCTGAAATTATCATCGGCGAATTTGGTCATAAAGCTACCCGCGTTTCTCACTCCGACGTTGAAAATGTTTTGGATGAAGGCAGCGAAACTTTAGAAACATTGCCACGCGCACCAGTTGTAACCATCATGGGTCACGTTGATCACGGCAAAACTTCATTACTCGATGCTTTACGCGAAACTGACACCGCAGCTGGCGAACATGGCGGCATCACACAACATATCGGCGCTTCCCGCATTTTAACTAAAGGCGGAAAATACATTACTTTCCTAGATACTCCAGGTCACGAAGCCTTTACTGAAATGCGTTCACGCGGTGCAAATATAACCGACATCGTAGTTTTAGTTGTAGCAGCTGATGATGGCGTAAAAGAACAAACAATTGAAGCAATCAGCCATGCTAAAGCGGCTGGCGTTCCAATCATTGTTGCGGTAAATAAAATTGACAAACCCGGCAGCGACCCAGAAAGAGCTAAACATGAACTTTTAACTCACGAAATTATCGCTGAAGATTTAGGTGGTGAAGTTATGTTCATCCCGGTTTCGGCAAAAAATAAAATTAATTTAGAAAAACTTGAAGAAGCGATTTTGCTACAAGCTGAAGTTCTCGATCTAAAAAGCGTTTACGAAGGAAAGTCAAGCGGCGCGGTTCTTGAGTCTCGCGTTGATCCGGGTAAAGGCGTTATTGCAACTTTACTTGTACAAAAAGGCACGCTGAACATTTCTGATTTGATCGTAGTTGGAACATCTTACGGCCGCGTTAGAAAAATGTCGGATGATGCGGGTAAAAATATTAAATCTGCAACTCCATCAGTTCCGGTAGAAGTTTTAGGACTTGATAATGCGCCAAACGCCGGTGATAAATTCATGCAAGTTGACGAAGAAAGACAAGCTCGCGAAATTATTTCTTATCGCGAACGCAAAGAAAAAGAAGCTAAAGCCTTAAAAAATTCGGCTAAATCTTTGGCTGATATTTTCCGTGAATCCGGCAAAGGTAAAATGAAATATCTAAACGTTATTATTAAAGCCGACGTTCATGGTTCAGCTGAAGCAATTAACGGCAGCGTTGTCAAACTAAACAATGATGAAGTTGCAGTTAAAGTTGTGCACATGGCAACAGGCGGCATTTCTGAAAGTGATGTGAATTTAGCCGCAGTTTCAAATGCCATTATCATTGGCTTTAACACTAGAGCCAACGCCACTGCGAAAGAAATGGCCAAACTAAAAAATATCGACATCCGCTATTATTCAATCATCTATAATCTAGTTGATGATTTGAAATTATTATTAACCGGAATGTTAGCTCCAAGCCAAAATGAAGAATATCTTGGCCAAGCTGAAATCAGACAAGTCTTCAAAGTTTCTGGCTCCGGAAAAATTGCCGGATCTTTTGTTACTGACGGATTGTTACGCAGAAATGCCAAAGCCAGATTGCTTCGCGATAATATCGTGATTCACGACGGAATTCTAAAAACCCTTAAACGCTTCAAAGATGATGTCAAAGAAGTTAAAGGTGGTTTTGAATGCGGTATTTCTTTTGAGGATTACGAGGATATCAAAGAAAAAGATATTGTTGAATGTTATGAAATGGTCGAACAAAAAAGATCTTTTAACTAATTCAAATTATATGAATAAAAAGAAAGCCTTTTCCTTGGTTGAAGCATCAATCGTTATTGTAATCGTTGGAGTTGCGATTGCTGCAATCACTCAAGGAACAAGGCTGGTTCAGCAATTTCGGCTTAACAGCGCCAGATCTTTAACTCAAAATTCACCAGTTCCTGCAACTGATAATTTGGTCCTTTGGCTTGAAACCACCAGCACTAATAGTTTTCAACCAACTGGCTACAATAACAATGCTCCTTTAGCCGCGACATCCGGCACTAAAGTTTGGTATGATTTAAGCCGTAAGAATGATGCACTAAGCACTTCTAATTCTCCTTATTCGAGCAATCCTATTTACATCAAAAATGGTATTAATGGTTTGCCATCACTCAAATTTGATGGTGTTAGCCAATATCTCGATTTTACTGATCCTTCAGCTCTAGTGAATGGTTCTTACACAGTTTTCGTAGTTGAACAACCAACCAAAACCAGTGGAACTTTTAATTATTTTCTATCTTCAAAAAGTGGCTACTGCTATATTATTAACACATGCTTCAGCCTTGGTCACGAAAATATTACCAGCGGCACTTATACAATTTATTTATCCAATTTTTCTAACTATATCACAACCACCGCATCTGATATTAGTGGACTTACTTACAGAACAGATCGTGCAATTTTACATAGTGCAATTTTTTCAACAATCGGCAGCAGAAAATATTTTTACAATGGCACGCTTGGTAAAAGCGACGGCAACACTACTGCCGTTAATGGCAATAGCGGCATGACAATTGGCAATGCCGCATCTCTTTCAGGCGGTTTTTATCAAGGATTAATTGGTGAAATAATAATTTTTAACCGCGCTTTGGATAAAGATGAAAGATGGGCAATCGAAGCCTATCTCAGCAAAAAATGGGGAATTTCCGTAAATCAAAATTAGGGCAAAATAAACTATGTTAAAATACGCACTTTCTTCACGCATCATTCATTGGATCAGCGCCATTCTGGTTTTAACCATTCTTGGGATCGGAATTTACATGACAGATTTTTTACCAAAAGATTCTCCCAATCATTTAAAAATTTACGAATTACATAAATCTTTGGGTGTCATCGCTTTAATGTTGATAATCATTAGAGTCATTAACCGCTTCTTTAAAAAAGCCCCTGCACTTCCCGCTACAATGCCAAAAATTGAAGTTATTTTATCCAGTCTCGGTCATTTTGGGCTTTACGTTTTACTATTTTGCGTTCCGTTTTCTGGCTATTTAATGTCTAATTCTTTCGGATTTCCGGTGCATTTATTTGGCATAGAAATGCCATTTTTAATTGGCACTAATTACGAACTCGGAAAATTATTTGCCGAAGCTCACGAACTATGCGCCTATGCCTTGCTTGGTTTGGTAATTATTCATATTCTGGCAGTTATTAAACATCGTTACTTCGATAAACCCGAGCATGACGTTTTAAAAAGAATGTGGTAAAAAAATGCTGAAGAATCGAATAATTCCCTGCCTCGATGTTAAAAATGGCCGCGTTGTAAAAGGCGTTAATTTTGAAAATTTAGTCGATGCTGGCGATCCAGTCGCTCAAGCAAAATTCTATTACGAACAAGGAGCTGACGAACTTTGTTTTCTTGATATTGCTGCAACGGATGAGAATCGCGGCGTAATTCTGGATGTTGTAAAAAAAGTTGCCCAAGTTTGTTTTATCCCTTTCACCGTTGGTGGCGGAATCAAAGAAATTCAAGATTTTTCTAACTTGCTAAAATGCGGCGCTGACAAAGTTTCAGTTAATAGTGCTGCAATCAAGAATCCGGAATTAATTTCTGAAGCCGCGTCAAAATTTGGCTCACAATGTGTTGTCGTTGCAATTGATGCCAAAAAAAATGAATCGGGAAATTATGAAATTTTCACCCATGGCGGCAAAAAACCCACCGGAATTGACGCAATTGAATGGGCCAAAAAAGTTACAAATTTAGGAGCTGGAGAAATTCTTCTAACTTCGATGGATAAAGATGGCACCAAATCTGGCTATGATTTGGAATTAATAAAAAAAATCACTTCCCAAATTTCAATTCCGGTAATTGCTTCTGGCGGAGTTGGTAATTTAGAACATTTAGCCGAAGGCCTAAAAGCCGGCGCCAGCGCGGTTTTAGCCGCTTCAATTTTTCACTTCAAAGAATATTCAATCAAACAAGCGAAAGACTTTTTAGATGAACAAAAAATTGCCGTGAGAATTTAGCAACCAAATGTTTTTAAATATCTATTAAAGAATAAGAATAATTTTTATTTGCCCGATTTGGCTCTATTGCAACCTTTGCAAAGCATTTGGCAATTTTCTTGCGCAGTTTTGCCGCCCAAATGCCAAGGATTTATATGATCCGACTCCATTTCTTCTAGCTTAAATTCATCTGCGCATTTTACACAAATTCCTTTCTGCCTCTCAAATGATTCTCTTTTCTGATTATCGCTAAAAGCCCGAATGTTTAAGTGTTTTTCTTTGCGGGTTAAAACATATTCATAAATTCCTTTTTTGCTCGTTACATCTTCATCTTGCATAAGCTTAGAAATTTCTTCCTCGAGCTTTTTGTGGTCAAATTTTTTGTCTTTAAATTCATTGTAAAATTCGCCCCAAGCCAAACCCTTCATTTCTCTGCGATATTTTGAAAATACAACTTTTACCCAACTGATAACATTCTGAAAATAAAGCCATAATTCATTGGCGTTTGGCTCGTGCTGATGAACGGACATATAAGATTCTATGTTGCCCTTTGAAATCCAATCGATTGTGGTTTCTAAATATTCTTGGCGAATTGGCGAGCCACTCAAATAATTGCTTCCCAAGCCATAAGCAGCACAACCATTTTTGCTAAAATATCTTTTAGCATCAGAAACAAACGAGCCAGAAAAAACCGCGTTTCTAAGCTCTTGATTGGTTAATTTTTCGCCAGCGATATTGATTGTTTTAAACCATTCTAATTTTTGGCTATCAGTTCCACTGCATAAATAAACCATTAACTTATAGTTTAAGATTTGCTCTTGTTCGTCTTTTTGAAGATTGTGAAAATATTTGAACATAAACGCAAAATCACCATTCACATATTGGCAAATTGAGATCGTTCTTTGTTGCCCATCAATCACTTCAAAATTGCCATTTTCTTGAACCGCCCAATACATAACATTAAGCGGAAAATTTTTTGTGATAGTTTCAATCACCGCTTCTCTTTGCTTATCTTTGTAAATAAATTCTCTTTGATAAGGAGGGCGAATATCCAACTTTCCGCCAAATCCAACAACTCCATTTTCTTCGTTGTCTTGATAGCTTTCCGTAAGCTCGCGGACCGTTATTTCTTTTAGTTCGATTTTCATTTCTTAGTTTTTGTCTTTTAAAAATTTTTTAGCATTTAACCCAACCACCACTTTTTTACCAGTTTTGGCTTCTAACTCTTTACGGGCATTGCCTGCAATTGCGCCGCCTTGCTTTGCAACTTTCTTACTTTCTTCAAAGTTTTTAGGATTTACAGCTTGCGAAATATCTTTGGTCGAAGCTTCGGCCAACATATTTAAAATAAGTTCAACGTTGGTCATGTTGTCGCGCAAATTTTCTTTTTTTAAGCCCTTCAAAGCCTTGTATTCTTTGGTGGTTTTGTCGCTCCAACTTTTGGTGATAATATCGGTGAGGCTGGCAAATTGTTGCCCTTCTTTTAATCCTAAACGTCTCCATTCGTCGGTTAATTCTTTTCTAATTTCTATGCTTTTGAGCCGCTGATTTATCCAATTTTGGCTGTAGCCAAGGTTTAAATATTGCTGTAAAGCGCGGTCAATTGTTAATTCCGGATCTTGCATTTCGTCCAATCTTTCGCTGGCGACTTTTGCCAGCCAAAGTTTGAAAGGTTCAGCTTTTTTTGACGGAATTGATTGGATAAGGCGAAAAAGCTGCTGGGTTGTTGCAACGTCGGTTTTGTAAAATTTGCCATCTTCGGATAACATTTTAAGTTGTCCCAAGTTTTGGGACAACTCGCTGCCTTCATTTTTTAGCTTCGTCTTTAATGCGCTCCAATATTTTCTAGCTCGCGGGCTTTCGGTTAAAATTACAATCACATCAACAACAGAAAAATACCATTGCTCGTCTTCTTCGCTCCAAAGGCTGCGAACTTTTTTATCTTCAAATAATTTTATTTGGTTTTTCATTTTTGTGGTTTTTTGTTTTTGATTAAAATTCGAAAATACGGACATTTGCCATTTATCGACAAATCTTTTTCGTCATCGCCTTTTCTGAATTTTATAATTTCAAATTGTGCGGGATTATATTTATCTAAAAATGTTATCGGAACACCCATCGCGCCAGCATAATCGGCGGGAATATCTTTGGTTTTATCAACATTTATGGCGTCGTAATTATCATATTTTGGATATTCTTTTGATGAGTAGTTTTTGTATAGAATCAAATCTTCATGTCTTTTTTTAATTTCTAAGTTAGTGAACCAAGTAACGCCCGAAACTCTAATCATTCCTTCCTTATGATCTTCGGCGGTTGCATAATCTTCATAATGTTTATTAATAAAATGCGCCGCTCCGCCTTTAAATCCATAACCCAACCAAATTTTATTATCTTTTATAAGTTTAAAAATCTCTTTATAGGTTATAGCATTTTGATGCCCAACAATCAGAAATTTTTTGTCATATAAAACCAACTGCGAAACATATTCGCGAAACAGCGAAAATGGCGGATTTGTCACCACAATATCCGCTTGTTTCAAAAGCTCGATACATTCGGCACTTCTAAAATCGCCATCGCCTTTTAAAGACTTAACGCCAATTTCATTTTTATCTGGCAAATTATTGCCGTTTTTATCGCCTTCATATTCCAAATAAATCGCCTGCTCGCTGTCGTTTTTACTAAACAAATCTATGTCTTGGTTTTTGTAGCAAGTGGCGATTAATTTTTTCAATTTTAATTTCTCAAAATTGTGCGAAAAATAATGAAAAAAATTGCTAACTCGCGGGTCGTCGCAATTGCAATAAACAACTTTGTCTTTGAAATGATTTTTGTAATTTTTGAGTTCTAACTCAATGTCGCAAAGCTGGGTGTAAAACTCGTCTTTCTTTGAATCTCTAGCTTTGTGAAGGTTTTTATTTGAAGATTTTTTCATTGTTGAGACATGGCATAATTAACTTTCCCCTGCATATCTATGCCAAAGTAAAAATTTAATTTAGCAGGTTTGATTAAGAATATCTATGCTTAACTTTTTTCTCTTTTGGTTGAGAAATTGAAACTGCAAGCGCTACTAAATTTCTTTTTGATTGCGCGTTTTCAATTCGTTTAAAAGCGCGAACCAATGGCAGAAGTTCTTTGTCAAACTCTATTAATTTTTTTGATTGTCGTTTATCGGTTGAGAAATCGTAATTGTAATAAGTTCTGTCTGCTTTAATTCCCTCAAAAAAAGCGCTGACTGGTTTTTCTAAAAGCTGTGCAAATTCGAATAAACGACTGGCGCTAATTCGATTTTTTGCTTTTTCATATTTTTGAATCTGTTGAAAAGTAACTCCCGTCAACTCTCCCAGCTTATCTTGACTCATTCCGGCAACAAGGCGGAATTGGCGTAATCTTGCAGCAATATGAACATCAATTGGTGTGATTTTGTCTAGTAACATTGTGCCTCTTTGGTGTAAAGATTAGAAATAGCAGCATTGCCAGAACCAGCAATATTAAGGGTGTATAGCTATATTTTTCGTAAATTGTTGGAGCAAGATTTTTGACAAGATCAACGTCAATTATTCCAGATTGATTCAAATTGATTCTATCTACCACGCGACCAAACGGATCAATAAAGGCCGTAATTCCAGTGTTCGCAACACGTGCTAATGAAATTCCCGACTCAATCGAACGCATTCTCGCCATGTCAAAATGCTGATAAGGACCAGAACTGACGCCAAACCAAGCATCATTTGTTAAATTAACTAATAGATCGGGACGATTTTTTTTATCACTAATCTGACCAGAAAAAATCACTTCATAACAAAGTAATGGGCTAAAAGAAAAGTTTGGAGTTTTGATTGTTTTAGGCCCCTCGCCTTGCGAAAAACCGACTGCGCCTTCAGTGATTTTATTGATGAAAGGGAAATATTTTTGCAAAGGCACATATTCACCAAAAGGAACCAAATGATGTTTATCGTAAGTTGCAAAAACTCCATTCCAATCAAGAGCAAAAACACTGTTCCAAACATTTTTTAAATCATCTTCACTTCCTTCAATACGCAATCCGCCGGTAATTAGCGTGCCATTTGTCGGAGTTGCCAGTTTTAATTTTTCCAGCAATTGCGGGTTTGAGTCAAAAATATAAGACACTGAAGTTTCCGACCAAATTACAGAATTAATTCCTTCTAAACTGCGCGAATTTGTCAGCTCAATATACTTTAAAAAATTACGGTATTTTTGTTGCGGATTCCATTTCATTTCCTGTTCAACATTTCCTTGAACTAGACGAATAGTAGTTTTGTGATCATGAACTAATTTTTTTTCATCAATTGAAAAATAGCCGTAAATAAAATTTCCAACGAAAAAAACTGCGATAATTACAGCGAAAATTTTATCGCCCAAAGTTCTTGTGGTAAAAAACAAGGTCGGAAATAAACAGGTTAAAACCGCTAAAACACTAAGTCCGTAAATTCCGAAAACATTCCCTGCTTGAGCAAAATTAACATCAAACATCCAAATATAGCCCAATAAATTCCAAGGAAATCCGGTAAAAAGAGTGGCGCGTAACATTTCGAAAAATAACCAGCAGAGCGCGAAAATAAGAATTTTTTGATAAGTAAAAAGTGGTCGAAATTTCTTGATAAAAAATTTATAACTAAGCGCGAATAGCGCCACATAAAGCGCCAACACGCCTGGAATTAAAGTTAAAGCAAAAGGAATTAACCAAGCAAATTTTTCAGCATCCACTAAAAGCGAAATTGCGATCCAATAAACTCCAGTTAAAAAATATCCAAATCCATAAGCAAAACCTAACCAAAAAACTGATTTTTTGGCCTCAATCTTTTCCAACAATAAATAAAAACCTGAAAGAGAAATTGCGCCGACTAAAAAAAAGTGAAATGGCGCAAAAGCTAAACTGCAAATCGCTCCTAAAAAAAGTGAAGCCGCATATTTATTTTTAAAAAATAATTTAATTTTTTTCATTTCTTACATAAACCTCATAATCTTGCGTGATCTTCACGGTTGTAGGCTTTGCCTGATCAAAAATACTCGCTTTTTCTCCGGTTATAAATCTTAATTTTTTTAACGGTTTAACTTTTTTTGTAACTATGATGTGATTTACTAAATGAAAATTTGGGAGGAATAATTTTTTAAATTCAGCATCAATAAAATAATATTCCAAAACGCCGATTAAACAGCGATGCTCTTTGTCTAAAATATCTGGCGTATTATTTACAAAAATCACTTTCACCTTGTCATTTTTAATTTGATCAACGATGTCCAAAAAAAGATAATAGCGCGTAAATGCGACATCAGTATCTCTAATTGGAAAAATTAGCGGACTACCTGCCTCTCCTTGATTTGCTTGGGCTGCCGAGATATGAAACTTGCCGTAATTAATTTTTTGCAAGTAATTTAAAAGTGGAAATTGATGCGCAATCATGGTTGATAAAACTATAATTCCATCCTCTTTTTTAGGTGCATATTCATGAGAATAATAAGTCATGAAATCAGAAATTTTATTGGGATAAGTATAATAACTATCGTGCCTAACCAGATTTATTACTGAAGTAATGTATGAATAAAGCAGACATGAAATTGAAGTTAAAACTACAAAAACAAAAAACGGCGAAAATTTGGGAAAAAATTTGGCGTAAATTTTCTTTTCAAAAAAGAAAAGAACCACAAAAAGAATAGATAAATTAACCGAAATATAAGCCCATCCGCCAAGGTAGCGCAAGGTTAGGATTGCAATAGTTAGAAGTGTTAAATAACCAAATAAAAACAGGATAATTTTTTTGGCAGAGAAAAATTTACGGCGCTGTTGGGCAGTTAATTTTTTAGCGAAAAAAAACGGGTAAATTAGAATTGTCAGCCACCAAATATTTACAAAACCGCCAAGACCAAAAATTGAAGCGGGTAAAATTTCTAAATCAAAAATCGGTAAAAAAATCAAAGCAGCGCTGATAAATTGATTCTCCATTATTGAAAATTGTTTTGAGCTAAAAAGATCAAAAAGAAATTTGGCAAAACAGATTGTTGCAACTGCATAAAAAACCACGATTTGGTCAATAGTGCCAATGTTTTCAACGATAATCAAAAGTGATGCGCCGCAATAAAAACAGAAAAGGATTTTATCATTGGCGCTAAATTTAAAGCGCGAAAATATTAAAAATATAAAAGCAAAAACTGCAACGCGCGACGCGATATGTCGCCAGAAATTTTCGATAAAAACGTGGTAATCATAATAAGCATTGTAAGTTTTTGACCACATCGGAACCATGAATTCAAAGAATTCAGGGGTTAATTTTATCATTAAAAATAGATAAAAAATACCAACGAGATACATTACGAGCTTATCAAATTCGTAAAAAAAGCGCAGAGATTTTTTTTGCCAAAAGTGATAAAATTCGACAAAAATCATCAAGCATAAATAATGTGGCTTAATGCATGGAATCAATCCCATCAATATTCCACGCCAAGTTAATTCTTTTTTTGTAAACTGATTTTTTCTTGCAAATGAAAAAGAAATATAAGGATAAAGTGCCATTAAAAGCAGGCTGGTTTTAGTACCAAATTCTGCAATTTCTAAAGCGCGCGGTCTCAAGAAAAAACCTAAAAAATAGCCGATAATAATCAGATTATAATGAGCTTTATTCTCATAAATCGTGGTGCGTTTCAAGATTTGCGCCGACCAAAATATTGACAAAAGTGCCAGCAGATTAATCACAATTTCCGACATGAAAATCGGGTTTATATTTAGGATTTGCGCCAACTCATATTCCAGAGCATAAAAATAAAAAGAGATCGGGAAATTGCTTTCAAAAAACTCATAATAATAACGTCCGCCTTCAGCAACTTTTTTGCCTAAGTTCAGGTAAACACCGGTATCAGAACCAATATCAATTAAAGAACGAAAAAAAATACTGGCCAAAAAAATCAGCAGGCAAGCGCTTTGCAGGAAAATTCTTAAACCGAAAAATTCAGTCAAAGATTTTTTATTAATTATTTTTTCTAACATAAACCTCAATTTCCCTCTCAATAATACGTGAACTTTTCGAAATATTTAGATTTTTTTCATCAGCATAAAGCTCAACTTTTTTATCCAGATTTTTATATTGGATTATGCGGTTTAAGAAAGTGTAATTTTGAAGGAAAATTTTCTTAAATTCAGGATCATAAAAATAATATTCTAAAAATCCGATTACGCATAAATTATCAACGCCGCTGCCTTTATTTTCGATAAAAAGCAGTTGGTTTTTTGGATTTAGCATTTGCTCCTTAACTCTTAGAAACAAATAGTTTTCGACGCTATTTATTTTACTTTTATTATTGATTTTCTCATACAAGAAAAATAGTTGCAAAGAAGGTAATTTATTTTGTTTTCCGGCATAATTAATCATCGGATAAGTTCCAGAAATTGCATTGGCAATCACTTCTATTTCATCATCATTTTTGGTGTTATTTTTCACTGTTTTAATCATTTCATTATTCACATAATTTGTGGCATGAGATTGATCAGTAATTGCAAAAACCTGTAGGCTTAAAAAATAAGAAAAAACTGTAAAAATAACGCCGGCTGAAAATTGAGAGAATTTTTTTGTAGCAAAGAATTTTTGGTATAAATTTTGATAAAATCTGACTAATAAAATCAGAATTATCGTCGATAAAAACCAAGCTAAATTTCCGGTTTTTTTATTAAAAAACAGCACGATCGTAAAGATCGCTAAAGCACTAAAACAAAGCCACGAAATAAAATTACGCTGCAAAAAATAACGTCCAAAAAATCCACCGGTTTGCAGATTTTCATTTTTTAAAATATTGCGCCATTTAGCTGATAAAATCATGGCGAAAATCCACCAAAAAGCACCGAGATTAAAAATAATTGCGGTGAAAATTGTTTTATCAAATTGTGGGATCAGGAAAATTACCATCAAAGCAAGGGTATCGCGACGCCAATTGATGTAATTATTTTTGACAATTTCAACAAAGAGCAAAATAAAAAAAGGCAGAGAAAGTGAATAAAAAGCAAATCTTTGATCTATTCCACCAAGAAGTTCTGCGATTACAACCAGAAGAGATCCTAATGAAGCGATGAATAATGCTTTCAGTAAACCGGGTTTTTTTACAAAGGAGAGACATAAAACCATTAAGAAAATAAAGGGCAAAAGATCTTCTTTGATTACAAAAAATATGCAAAAAGAACCGTTAAAATAAATTTTGGAAAAACTGGGAATTGCTGAAATATAGTCAGGAAAATGAAGGAATAAGAAAACCAAATAAGAAACCAGCAAAGCTAGAGTTACATAGTTTTGTAGACGAAAAATTGTTTTAATTGATTTTTTTTCAAACAATCTGACCAGCTCAAAAACTATCACCAAAATGCCATAATGCGGTTTAAGGCAAAATATCAGTGCCGCAATTATTCCTGCTATTATTTGATCGGATTTTTTTGGTCTTTCTAAAAGCCAAAAAGAAATATAAAGCATTGCCAAAGCCAGATAAAATGTGGATTTGGTGCCAAATTCATTAAATGACAATGTAAATACACGAAGAAAAAAACCGCAGGCAAAAGCGAGAATAATTATGTTAAAAGTGGTTTGATCTTTGATAGCAGATGATCTTTTTAAAATTTTTGCCGTGAAATAAAGCGCTAAAATTCCAACTAAATTGGTAAAAATTTCCAAGGCGATTATCGGATTTATGGCAAAAAATTTGGCAGGAATTTGGGCCAAAGATAAAAAATAAAAAACCAGCGGCAGATTATTTTCGAAAAAATCGAAATAATATTTGCCGCCATTTAAAAATTTTTGAGTAATTTCAAGACAAGCTGCCGAATCATGACCAATATCATGCGTTGATCTAATCAAAACGCTCAAAGCAATGATTACAAGGCTTCCAAAAAAGGCACAGCTTTTGGCGGCAAAGACTTTTTTCAAAAAACCACCAATTTTAGAAATTTTACTAAGCAAAAAATCTTCGAGCTTTTTTCCTAAAATAAGCCTTTTTTCCTCGAAATTTTTTTGGATTTCCAATGTATCAAATTTCCGCATCAGCACTTGCAAGTAAAAGGTTGAATTTTTCTTCGTAAAATAAAGAATAAAGGCAGCAGATAAATCTCTCTTCAATCAAAAATCAATTTATAAATGACTAGAACAATAACGGTTGCCTATGGCGATGGCATTGGCCCGGAAATTATGGAAAGCACTCTTGAAATTCTCAAAGAAGCAAAAGCTGATATTAAATTTAATATTATCGAAGTTGGTAAAAAAATTTACGAAAAAGGTTTTAATTCTGGCCTTATGCCATCGGCTTGGGAAGATTTAAACAGCACGCGCATTTTGTTAAAAGCACCAATTACAACTCCGCAAGGCGGCGGTTACAAAAGCTTGAATGTGACCATGAGAAAAAAACTGGGTCTTTTTGCCAATGTGCGCCCAGTTTCGTCATTTCATCCTTTCATCGCCACAAAATGTCCCGGAATGGATGTTGTTATTGTGCGCGAAAATGAAGAAGATCTTTATGCCGGAATTGAATATCGTCAATCCGAACAAACTTACGAATGCTTGAAATTAGTGACTCGCAAGGGTTGTGAAAAAATTGTGCGTTATGCTTTTGAATATGCGGTTGCCAATGGCAGAAAAAAAGTAAGCTGTTTTTCAAAAGACAATATTATGAAAATGACAGATGGAATTTTTCATAAAGTTTTTGATGAAATTGCTCAAGAATATCCTCAAATTAAAAATGAACATTACATCATCGACATAGGAACAGCGCGCCTTGCCGCTAAGCCAGAAATTTTTGATGTGATCGTAACAATGAATCTTTACGGCGATATTATTTCCGACGTTGTTGCTGAAACATCGGGTTCTGTAGGTTTAGCCGGTTCAGCAAATATCGGCAAAGATTATGCCATGTTTGAAGCAATTCATGGATCAGCGCCCGACATTGCTGGGCAAGATATCGCTAACCCAACAGGATTGCTGCATGGCGCGATTATGATGTTGGTTCATATCGGTCAAACTGAAGTTGCCAACAATATTAGAAACGCCCTTTACAAAACGATTGAAGATGGAATTCATACTGCTGATATTTTCAATGAAACCAGCAGCAAAAAAAAAGTTGGAACTAAAGAATTTACTCGCGAAGTAATTTCTAGATTAGGTCAAAAGCCAAGCCAATTGCCGCTTGCCAACTTTTCTACTTCAGACAATAAAACTGAAATTAAAGGTGAAGAAATTGCTCAAAAAGCAGAAATAAGAACTTTAATCGGTTTTGATTTATTTGTGGAATGGAGCGAAAAATTTGACGATTTATTAGAAGTTTTAAAAGACATGGAAAGCGAAAAGCTGGAAGTAAAAATGATCAGCGCCAAAGGTCTTCTATTATGGCCACATTTGGATAAACACATGATGCCAAATTACGCCGGCGGACAAACAATTTTGCGTTTTATCGGCAAAGGAATTACCGGAAAATCAAGCAATGATATTATTGATGCCAAAAAAACAATCACGCATCAAGACATTATTGAAATGCTTTCGATTATGAATGAGAAAGAAATTGATTTTGTCAAATATGAAGGCTTGTATTTGTTCGACGGCAAAGCGGGATATACCTCAGGACAAGGCGAATAATCACTTGTCATCCTTGGTTCACAGAGCCAAGGATTAATGAGCGAGGAAAAGCTAAAATAAAAATAGTTCAAAAATGAAAGAACCAATCAGCTACGATCAACTTCTCGAAGTCCTTGAAAAAACAGTTGCGAGTTCTAGCCTTTATTGGCAGTCCTTGTCGCTGATTTTATGCTTCATTCTTTCTTACGTTTTTTACAAACTAAGCCGCAAATTCATCTTCCCAAAAATTATTTCTTCGACTCTTAAAAAAAATATCGAACTTAATCGCCTCGTCACCAGATATCTCATTCCCTTACTCTATCCAATTTTTGCCGTAATTTTTCTTACAATCGGACTGTCTATTTATTCCGAATTTTTCAAAGAAACTATTCTCTTTTCCACTACATTAAAATTGGTCGCGCTTTTCTTGTTTCTGCGCTTCCTGCGCATTTCGTCAAACAATAGTTTTATTGCCACTATTGCCGGCTTTTTTCTAATGCCGGCCTTAATTCTCGACATTTTCGGCATGCTCGATTTAGTAATTGAATATCTCGATTTCTACGCTTTCAAAATCGGCAATCTCCGCATCTCGATTTACCTAGTAGTTAAAGCCATTATAGTTTTGATGATCGTGTTTTGGATCTCAAGTTTAGTAAGCAAAAAAAGTAAATCTTACGTCGATAATTCCAAAAGCATTAATTCTAGCACTAAAAGCATCATCGCAAAATTCATCGACATCATCGTTTACGGAATAGTCATCATAATTCTGCTTAAAACTTTCGGGGTTGATATGACAACTCTAGCTGTAATTGGCGGTGCTGTCGGTGTGGGAATTGGGTTTGGTTTACAAAAAATCGCCTCCAATTTTATCAGCGGTATTATTTTACTTTTTGAAAAATCAGTCGAAATCGGCGACGTTGTTGAACTTGATGGCGGCAATATTTACGGCATCGTAAAACATTTTGGCGGCCGCTACACTTTGATTGAAGGCTCTGACGGTAAAGAAATCATGGTACCAAATGAAGATTTCATCATCCAAAAAGTGACAAATTGGAGTTACACCAATAACCGCGCCAGAATTGAAATTAATTTAGGCGTGGCTTATGGCTCAGATTTGACAATGGTTCGCGATATTTTATTAAATTGTGCGCGAGAAAATCCGCGCTGCTTAAACTATCCAGAAGCTGAATGTTTCGTCACATCTTTTGGCGAATATGATATTAAATTCACCCTTTATTTCTGGATCAGCGACATTGTAGAAGGCCGCGCCAAGCCGAAGAGCGATGTTTTGATAAATATCTGGGGCAAACTTCAAGAAAATAATATCCGCATTCCGCTTCCGCAAAGAGAGGTTAAATCTTTGGTTTAACCTTTATTAGATCCTGAAACAAGTTCAGGATGACGATGTGAGAAGACCTACTAAATCTGTCATCCTGAACTCGTTTCAGGATCTAGCGTGAATAATAATTCAAAAACATTATGAAAATTCTCTTCGACCATCAAATCTTTGTCTCCCAGAAAAACGGCGGCATTTCGCGTTTTTTTTGCAATTTAATCGACCATTTGAAACAAGAAGAAAATACCGAAATTTTATTGCCGGTTGTTGAGCATGAAAATGAATATTTGAAGGAATTTACAAATATCGTAAATCCCAAAATCGCACCCAGTAAAATTCAAAAATTCTTAAAAAAAGATCAAAATTTCGCCGCAATTAATTCATTTTTTGAATCAGGAAATTTCGATATTTTTCACCCAACTTATTATAGCAAATATTTCCTTGAACACCTGAAAAACAAGCCTTTCGTGACCACAATTCACGATATGACTTACGAACTTTATCCTGAGTTTTTTTCACCAAAAGATCAAACCGCAAATTTAAAATTAGAATCAGCAAAAAGAGCAAAAAAAATTATCCTGGTTTCAGAAAATACCAAAAAAGATTTAATCCGTTTAACCGATATTAAAGAAGAAAAAATCGCCGTAATTGCACAAGCTTGTTCACTTGATATTTCGATAAATGTCGACCGCAATTTACTTATTTCACCAAACCAAGAATACTTACTCTTCGTTGGAACCAGAAGCATTTATAAAAACTTTTATTTCACAGTTTTGGCAATTGAAAAAACTCTAAAAAATAATCCAAATTTAAATTTTTTATGCTTTGGTCAGCCTTTTAGCAAAAAGGAAAAAACTTTTTTAGCCAGCCATGGTTTAGATAAAAAAGTTTTTGCAATTCAAGGCAATGATTCAACTTTGGTCGGTCTTTACAAAAACGCCCTCGCCTTTCTAGCACCCTCTTATTGCGAAGGTTTTTATGTAACTTTGCTCGAAGCTTTTGCTTGCGGTTGTCCTGTGCTTGCAAGCAATAAAGAACCAATTCCGGAAGTTGCGGGTGATGCAGCAATTTACTTTGATCCGAAAGATAATTTGGCGATCAAAGCCAGCGTTGAAAACATCATTTCCGATTCTGATTTAAGAAAAAAAATGAGCGCCAAAGGTTTGGAAAGAAATAAATTATTTACTTGGCAAAATGTTGCCGGACAAACGCGGGAGCTTTATGAATCAATCGTTTAAACCAGCGCCAATCGCGTTTTTTTGCTTTAATCGCGCCGACAAAACCAAAGAAGTTTTAGAAGCTTTAGCGCAAAATGATTTGGCCGCAGAATCAGAAATTTTTATTTTTTGCGATGGCCCAAGAAACATTAAAGATTTGCCAGCTTTAAAAGAAGTTCACCAAGTTATTGATGAAATTTCCGGATTTAAAACCAAGCATATTCTTAAAAAAGAATTAAATCACGGCATTAAAAACTCGATTACGGGCGGTATTAGTGCGGTTCTGGAATATAGTGAAAATATAATCGTAGTTGAAGATGACATTTTAACTGCCGAAAATTTTCTCCGATTTATTAATGAAGGTTTACAGTTTTATAAAAATTCTCCCGAAGCTTGGTGCATTACTGGCTTTAATTATTCACCAAAAATTATCGAATATCCCAAAAATTATTCCGCCGATATTTTCTTCGCCAAAGGACGCAACTGGGCTTGGGGCTGGGGAACTTGGAAGGATCGCTGGCAAAAGATCGATTTTGAAGTGAAGGATTACTCTGAATTTGTTAAAGATAAAAATTTGGTGAAAGAGTTTAACAGACCCGGCTCAAATATGGCGGAAATGTTGAAATTTCAGATGCAAAAAAAAATCGATTCTTGGGCCATTCAAATGTCTTATTCGATGTTTAAGAATAATGCCTATACTTTACATCCACTTAAAACTTTGGTCAAAAATATTGGCTTTGATAATAGCGGCACTCATACAAGTTCTAACCTTGATTTGACTGGATTTGACTTTGAAAATTTTTCCGATTTTAAACTAAAAAAACTAGAAGAAATTCCGGATAATGATGTGGCACAAAATGCTTTTTTTAAATTTCACCAAGATCCGAATTTTTTAGTAAAATGGGTGAGATCGAAAAAAAAGAAGAGAAATTTGAAGTGGTTTTTGTTGGGTGTTTTGGTTTGTGAATTAGTAAATATTTGGGTTATACCAAACTAAGAATTTATACTCTTAGTTTGGTATAGATGATTAATTTTTTATCTATTTATCAACTATCGAACAAGATATAACATTCTTACTTCCCTTATTCCACGGCATCTTAGCCATTAAAACAGCAAGACCGCAATAACCCGTTAATCCCGCAAAAACAAGACCTGCACCAAAAAATCCCGATAGAATAAAAAAATTAGGACTAACTAAATAGCCAAAAACACTTCCAACAAAAACCCCCAAACCAATAGTTAATTGTACTTGGCGATCAAGTGGCAAAAAGAATTTTCCTGAGATTTTTGTTTCGCATCCTTCAGCGCTCCAAGCTGAAATTCCGCCTTCAAGATTGTAAATTTCAAGATTAGGATCTTCGTTAATTAATTTCTGACAGGCGCTCAAACTTCTTTTTCCAGAACGACAATGCAAAACTAATTTTTTATTTTTATAATCTGGCAATAAGCTGTTACAAATATTTGCTAAAGGCAGCAGATTTGACTGAGAAATTTTTTCCGCCTCATGTTCCGCTGGCTCTCTAACGTCGACTACAACAACTTCATTATTTTCTAACCATTTTTTTAGTGTTTTGGCATCAACATTTTTAATTGACATAAACTGTTAGAATTAAGGTTAATTTAATGGAACTTTGATATATTGAGTTCCATTTTCTTCAGCCAATCCAAATTTCCCCGCCCTAATATTTACCTGAATTGAAGGCAATAAAAGTTTTGGTGCTACTTTGCCAAAGTCTCTCTTATTTCTAACTTCAACATATTGCGCTTCGCTGACATTTTCATTAACCAGAATATTATGTTTTTTCTGCTCAAAAACAGTGCATAAAAATTGTGGCTCTTTTCCTTTTTCTGGATAGTCGTGACCTATAAAAATTTTTGTTTCGTTTGGAAGAGATAAAATTTTCTGAATTGAATTATAAAGGGTTTTTGCACTTCCTCCGGGAAAGTCAGTCCTTGCGGTTCCTATTCTTGGAGTAAAAATTGTATCTCCAACAAAAACACTATCTCCAATTAAATAGCTAACACAAGCAGGAGTGTGACCCGGGGTATGAATTACTTTTACTTCTAAATTGCCGATAAAGAATTTTTCTTGGTCTTTAAATAAACGATCAAATTGTGAACCATCAAGCGGCGTGTCTTTTGTAGTGTTAAAAATTGGTGCCCAAAATTTTATTACCTCTTTGATATTTTCACCAATCGCAATTTTCCCGCCGAGCATTTCTTTAATATAGTTTGACGCAGTAAGATGATCGGCGTGAGCATGAGTTTCTAATATCCATTCAACTTTCAGGTTTTCTTTCGTGATATTATCAATAACCAGATTGGCTGGTGCTTTAGAGATTTTTCCCGAGTAAATATCATAACCCATTACAGAATCAATAATGGCACATTTCTTAGTAGCTTTATCACTTACAACATAAGTAAAAGTTGCGGTGTCTTTATCGTAAAAATGCTGAATTTTCATAAATTAATTTTTAGGCAATTTTTGAATGTCGCTGTGCCTCTGGTTGAAAAAATTTATCAAAAACACTGCTCACAACTCGTGAAATTTGTGGAGCAGCCAGATTTATTTTAATTTTGTTATTTTTAATTCTGACCAAACCATCTGATTTTAAATTTTCTAACAATTCAATTTCTTGGTTAAAAGAATTTTTCGGCAAAGAAAATTCCTCGCAGATTTTCTTTAAATCTACTTCCATATAACACATCAATTCATCAATAATTTTTTTGCGTATTTTGTCTTCTTTATTGATTTCAACTCCTTTAATCACTGGCAATTTTTCGCTTAAAATATTTTTTTTATATTCCTCAAAATCCAGCGTGTTTTGCGCATATCCTGAAGGCAAATAACTAATTGCTGAAGCACCAAATCCGATTATACAATTTGCATTATCGGTGCTATATCCTTGAAAATTTCTTTTTAATTTTTCTTCGTGAAAGGCTTCAAACATGCTGTCATCAGATTTTGCAAAATGATCAAGACCAATAGAAAAATAACCTTCTTCGTTTAATTTTTTTGCCGCCGCTTGATACATTGCAAGTTTGTTTTCGCCACCAGGTAAATCATTTTCATCAATCAAACGCATGTGTTTTTTCTTCCATTGCACATGCGCATAGGCAAAAAGCGCAATGCGGCTTGGTTTAAGCAACATAGAAAAATCGATGTTTTTTTTCACCATTTCCAGCGTTTGCTTGGGCAGGCCATAAATTAAATCGAGATTGATGTTATTGATGTGAAATTTTCTAAAAAGCTTTACGCAATCATAAACCACGTCAAAAGATTGTTCACGATTTATTGCCTTTTGAACTTCTAAATTAAAATCTTGAACACCAATGCTAACCCTGTTGATTCCTGCCTTGGCATAAGTTGCGACTTTTTCTTCATTAACATTTCTAGGATCAACTTCGATGGCAATTTCAGCATCTTTTTTAATTTCAAATTCACTGCGAATTGTTTTTATCAAATTTTCAAAAGTGTCGGGAAGCAAAATAGTTGGCGATCCTCCGCCAAAATGAATATGCGATACTTGGCATTTTTTTTGACGCAGCAAATTTCCGATTATACGAATTTCGCGAGCTAAAATGTGAGCATAATCTTCAACCGGAGCATAACGATTAGTGGCTTTTGTGTAGCATCCACAATACCAGCAAAGCTGGTTACAAAAAGGAGTGTGGATGTAAAGTGAAATGGTTTCTTGATTTGGCAATGCTTTTAGCCAACCAACATAAACTTCATCATTAACAGAAGAATTAAAATGCGGCGCTGTTGGATAACTTGTATAGCGCGGCACTTGTTGATCATATTTTAGAATTGTGGTATTTTCTATTTGTCCAAACATTTTTAGACAGACTCATTTTTCTTTTCGCCACATTTTTGCAGGCAAGATCCTTCATTAATTTCGTGCCATAAAGCATTTACAATGCCAAAGCAAACGGCAAGAGCGGTGCCAAGAATCCAAGCGAAATACCACATAATTTTTTTGTTAGTTAATATAAGAAATTTGAATCTTTTTTAATATCGCTCTTAGTAACTTTTCCTCTAAGAACTGTAAAAACCCAAGAAGTATAAGCCAAAATTATTGGCACGAAAATTAGCGCCGCTATCAGCATCACAACTAATGTAAAATAACTACTTGAAGCGTCCCAAACCGTAAGTGAAGCACTAGGATTTAAGCTTGATGGCAAGATAAAAGGAAACATGCTCAAACCAACTGTGGAAATTATGCTAAAAACAGCAAGCGAGCTTGCGATGAAAGCTTTGCCAAAATGTTTTATTTTAGCAAAAACGAAGACTAAAAATTCGCAAATGAAAGCAAGAATTGGCGCAATCATCATCCAAGAATGTTTTTCGTAATTGTCGTACCAAGCGCCCGCAGACCTTACCACTTCTTTTTGTAGCGGATTTGAATCAGCTAAAGTTCCGGCAAAGTTTACAATTTTATAACCTTCGATTGATTGTAAAAAAACGCCGCCGATGGCGAATAAAATTATAGTTAGAAAAGGAAATATTTTTAAAACTTTTAGAGTTCTTTCTAAAATTTCTTCTTCAGTTTTGATCGCTAAATAACAAGCTCCGTGAGTTGTCAGCATAACAACACTAAGCAATCCGCAAAGTAGAGTGAATGGCGAAAAAAGTGCGAAGAAAGCAATTTTATTTTCAATAACCATAAATTCATCAAAACCAAAAGCCACACCTTGCAAAGCATTGCCAATCGCCACTCCAAAGACTAATGAAGGAACAAAACCAGAAACAAAAAGAGAATAATCCCAAACTTTGCGCCAAGTTTTATTATTAACTTTGCTGCGATAATCAAAACCGACTGGACGCAGAATCAGAGCCAGCAAAATCAGCATCATCGCGAAATAAAATCCTGAAAAACTCACCGCATAAACATGTGGCCAAGCAGCAAAAATTGCACCACCGCCTAAAATGAACCACACTTGATTGCCGTCCCACACTGGGCCGACTGTGTTTATAACCACACGTCTTTCTTCGTCTTTTTTGGCAACAAAAGGAAGTAAAATTCCAACTCCCAAATCAAAACCATCCATGATCGCAAAGCCAATTAAAAGCACGCCTAGCAAGATCCACCAGATGATGCGAAGTAATTCGTAATCAAAAATTTCTAACATAATTTTATTGATTTTTTAATAATTTTTCTGGACCAATTTTGATGTATTTTGTCATCAAATATAAATCGACCACAAGCAGCGCGGTGTAAAGAACCACAAAGCCAATCAAGCTCGCCAAAACATTGCCATAAGGAACAGAAGAAGTGGCAAGCGCAGTTGGCAAAATTCCCTCAATCACCCAAGGTTGTCTGCCATATTCGGCAACGCACCAACCAAATTCGGCGGCAATCCATGGCAAAGGAAGTGAGAATAAGCAGAGTTTGAGTAGGAAAGTTTTGTCAAAATTTTTGCGTATATTCATTTGATAAAAAGTGGTAGCAAAAAGCAGGATGAAAAATAATCCCAAACCAACCATTATTCTGAAAGCATAAAATAGTGGCGCTACGTGTGGAACCGTGTCTTGCGAGGCTTTAACAATTTCTTCTTCCGTAGCTTTTTCTATGTCAGGGCGATATTTTTTCAGCAATAGCGCGTAACCAATGTCTTGATAATTATCACGCAAAAAAGCTTTGTCTTTTTCAGGATTGGCACTTTGTTTATTTCGAAAATCCTTCAAAACCTTATATTGCAAAATACCGCTACGAACTCTTGCCTCAGCAACTTTTACTAAATCTTTAATACCTGGAATTTCTTTGTGAGTTGATCTTGTTGCCATTAAACCAAGAACATAAGGAATTTTGATTTCATGTTCGTTGCTTTGGGTTTCTTGATTAGGAATCGCGATAAGAGTAAGAGAAGCAGGCGCTTTTTCAGTTTCCCACATGCCTTCAATTGCCGCTAATTTCATTTTCTGATTAGCATTTGTGGTATAGCCACTTTCATCGCCTAAAACCACAACTGACAACGCAGCAAGCAAACCAAAAGATGAAGCGATGATAATTGATCTTTTGGCAATTTGAATGTTGGATTTTTTTAACAAATAATAACAACTAACCGACAGCACAAACATTGCGCCCGTTACATATCCAGCACTAATAGTGTGAACAAATTTTGATTGGGCAACTTCATTAAAAAATATTTTTTGAAAAGAATCTAATTCCATTCTCATGGTTTCAGAATTGAACTTGGCACCAATTGGATTTTGCATCCAGCCATTAGCAATTAAAATCCATAAAGCAGAAAGATTACTGCCAATTGCCATCAGCCATGTGACCAGCAAGTGAGCACCTTTCGACATTCTATTCCAGCCAAACAAAAACATGCCAACAAAAGTTGACTCAAGGAAAAAAGCCATCAGACCTTCAATTGCTAAAGGCACGCCGAATATGTCGCCAACATAATGCGAATAATATGCCCAATTCGTGCCGAACTGAAATTCCATAGTAATTCCCGTGGCAACGCCCATGGCAAAATTGATAGCAAAAAGCTTGCCCCAAAATTTAGTGATGTCGCGCCAGATTTCTCTTTTTGTCATCACATAAACACTTTCCATAATACCCAAAATCACCGCTAAACCAAGAGTTAGAGGCACAAAGAGAAAGTGATAAATTGCGGTGACAGCAAATTGTAATCTTGAAACTTCAACTAAACCAAATTCCATAAAATTATTTTTCGGTAATGATAAGCTGTTGCAGCTTTTCTTGCCGCTCTAGCTTGGTCATTTTATTGTTAAAAAAGAGAAAATATAACGAGGTGAGAATCACTAATTTTAGAGCTAGAAAAAGCGTGATTTTTTTAGAAAGAAAATCACGCTTTTTGCAGCAAAAGAAAAATGCCAGATAAATTGCGTAACCAATGTAAAGGGCGATTAATCCATGCATGTAATTTTGCTAGAAACGATAAGAAACACCGCCACCAATTAACCAAGGATCAAGTCTTACTTGAGCTGTGTAGGCGTTATTCACTTGAACGTTAGTTTTAAGAAATATTTTTTTGACATCGAAATTAATACCGACTCTTTCGTTTATCATATAGTCAAAACCAGCTTGTAGAGCATAACCCAAATGATCTTGATATTTCAGACTAGTAGCAGCTCCGCCAGTTTTTGCGCCGTAAAAGAAAGTGTAATTTAAACCAGCGCCAACATATGGCCTGAAAGTTCCGGTTGGATTTGCGTGATATTGCAAAGTTAAAGTTGGGGGAAGTAATTTCACCGATCCAAGACCTGCTTTATCTCCGACTGCTGATCCGTTTAAACTTATGTCATGTTGAGTTGTAGCAACAATTAATTCTGCAGCAATATTAGGAGAAAAGAAGCGTGTAAAATCAATTTCAGGAACTACATCTGAGTTTGTAGCAACATGTCCACCAAGAGTTGAAACTTTGCTGCTGGCATCTGTTTTAACATATAATGCGCGACCTCTTACAATCCAATTATAAGAATCATCACTTTTTGCTGAGGCTGCATTTGCAATAAAAAATGATAAAATTATTGATAGCCCAGTAGCTTTAAGTTGCACTTTCATAAAACCTCGAAAAAATATTATAACTTTTTTACAGTGAAAATTGTTATTTGAGGCTGAATTACACAACTTCAATCATTTCACATGAGGACAACTTAAGACAGATTTATTCTTTGTAATTGATCTAGATCAAGAGTTGCATTTTTTAAGAAATTTCTAATGAAAAATTACGTCGAATCCCAGTTTAACCAGATTAAGAACCTACCACTTTTTGCAAAAATTTCTGAAGATGAATTACATAAAATTCTAAAAAATGCGCACATAAAAAATTGCCAAAAAAACGAAATTTTATTTTCTAAAGATGACAAAATATTGAGTTTTTATATTGTTCTAAGTGGTGCGGTGAAGCTTTTAATTAGTAATGAAGAGGGGCAGGAAGCAATTTTACAAATTGCTAAATTGGGAGATTTTATTGGAGATCTATTTAGCAAAACTTTTATCGCCGATGCACAAATAATTGACAATAGTTTGATATTAGCAATTCCCGCCGAAAAATTTCAGGAAAGCCTGCAACAAAATTTACAGTTTGCGGTAAATATTCTTAAAGAAATCTCGGCTAAAAATAGATCATTTATTAATCAGGCGGCATATTTAAAAATTGGCACCGCTCAACAAAAAGTTGGGCAGTTATTATTAAAATCTGCCTTTAAAAAAGAAGGTAAAAAAGGTGAAGAAATTAATCTGGATTGCGACAAGAAAACAATAGCTTCTTATCTTGGCATCAGATCAGAAACTTTTTCTAGAATTCTAAAAAAGTTAGAAAATGAAGGTGAAATCACCATCAAGAAAAATAAAATGATTCTTTTGAAAGAGAATTCACTGTGCAATTATTGTGATGGTGAAATCAGTGCAAAATGTGATAAACACAAATCTTCTATTTGCTTACAAAATCATAGTTCCAGCGCCACTCTCAGTAAAAATTTCCATTAACAAAATATTATCGACACCGCCATTTAAAATATGGGCGTAGCTAACATTATTTTCCAAAGCGTTAATGCAAGTTTCAATTTTTGGAATCATGCCGCCAGTAATAACGCCGTCTTGAATCATCTGTTTCGCAGTTGCGATATTTAAGTGACTTACCAATTCGCCATTTGGCAACATCACGCCATCAACATCAGTTAAAATAATCAATTTTGAAGCTTGTAGCGCCGCGGCAATCGCGCCTGCAGCGGTATCAGCGTTAATGTTGAAAGTTTCACCATTATCGCCAATTCCAATTGGGGCAATTACTGGAATGATGTCTGAATCTTCAAAAACATTCAGCACTTCAGGATCAATTAAATAAGGCTCGCCCACGAAACCTAAATTAAGAATTTTTTCGATATTTGAATCTGGATCTTTTTTGGTTCTGGTTAATTTTCTGGCGCGAATCAAATTGCCATCTTTACCACAAATGCCGATCGCCTTTCCCGCTGCGGCGTTAATTTCTTTTACAATCATCTTGTTGATCGAACCCGCCAAAACCATTTCAACAACATCAACCGTATCAGAATCGGTAACGCGAAGACCATCAACGAAAGAAGATTTCATATTTAATTTCGCCAACATTTGCCCAATTTGCGGGCCGCCGCCGTGAACTATGATTGGGTTAATTCCAACCTGTTTTAGTAACACAACATTTTTTGCAAAATTGCGTAAATTTTTATCGCCGCCCATCGCCGAACCACCAAATTTAATCACAAAAGTTTCTCCAGCAAATTTACGCATGTAAGGTAAAGCTTCGCAAAGAATTTCCGCCTTATGCGCCCATTCCTGACGGCCTTTTTCCTTTTGCAGGGAGATATTTTCTATCGGCGTAATAGTGCCTTCTTTTTCTTTTTGATGATCGGAGAAATTGATGATGTTGGTCATTGCAGTTGAAATTGATTTTATAAAAACAGGAGCCGATTTTTATTTGGGAGAAGCTTTGTTAGCAAGCAGGTTTTTCAAAGAAATTACTTCGATTTTACTGAAATTTTCAATTGTTTGGTTTGGCGATAAAGACGGCGGCAATTGAGTTGGCAAATCTTCATTGATGATGATTTTTTCGATTGCCACATTTCTTGATTTTAAAGCTGTAACTGCGCAAAGAGTGTGGCTGATTGAACCCAGATAATTAGCGCTTACGAGCAAGGTTGGAATTTTTAAATCTGCCGCTAAATCAAGAAAAGTTTTTTCGTCATTGATTGGTGTCATTACGCCGCCAGCAGCTTCAATAAAAAGAAATTGGTTATTAGTTTTAGCGAGAGCAATTTTTTCTTGGCAGAAATTTTTTACATCAAAAAAGTTGATTTCTGTGCCAGAAATTTTAGCAGCAAAATGTGGGGAAACAGCTTCAGTAAAGCGCCAAGGACCAATTGAATTAAGAATAGATCCCAAAACAAGTTCAGGATGATAGATCTTTACTTCATCGTCATCCTGAACTTGTTTTGGGATCTGTTTTGTGGAATTCAAAAGTCTTATTGAATCACTATTTTCATCATCATCTTTAAACCCGCTTGCAATAGGTTTTATCGCCATCGCGCCCGGAAAATTGCGGCATAAATTTTCAACTAAAAAAGTTTTTCCAATATCGGTTCCAATTCCAACAATGAAATAAATTTTCTCTTTTAGCATTATTTAAGTTTGGAGAAAGAGCCATAAATCGGGCCGAATACCGCGATTGTAATCCAAGCAATCATGCCACCCATCACAATTGTCAAAGCTGGCTGAATCATGCCCACCAATTTGTCGATTGAGTCATTAATTTCGCGGTCATAGAAAAACTTAATATTTTGTAGCGCCGTTTCCATATTACCACTTTCCTCGCCGATTTTAAACATCCGAATTACAAGGTTTGGAAAATATCCAGTAAGCGCAATTGCTTTCGCCAAAGATTGACCATCAGTAACTTGCTGTTTCACCACAATAATACTTTTTTTCATCGCCTTGTTTTTGATCACTGAACTTGAAGCTTCAAGACATTCAATAACGCCCAGACCACTTTTGAAAGTCATAGCAAAAAACTGACAGAATTTTGCCGCGTCAATTTTACTGATGATTGGACCAATAATCGGGAGTTTTAATTTTAAATCGTCAATTTTAACCGCCATCTCCGGATTTTTTGCCAAAAGTTTCATTAAAATTATAATGAGCGGAACCGAGAAAATTATGAGATACCAGTTATTTTTAACGAAGTCGGAAAAGCCAATCAAAGCTACAGTCATAATTGGCAAGGTCAGTCCTTGAGCTATAATGAATCCAGTAACTTTCGGCACTACAACCGTAGTCATGATTCCAAGCACGATACACATCATAAAAATACCAAAAAGCGGTCCAGTTGTGGCTTTTTTGGTTTTACGCTTGATATCCATGTTCCACTTCAAATCTTCGATGATACTGCCAAATGACGTGGCAAGGTTACCTGTTTTTTCACCCATGCTGATCAAACCAACGTGGATTGGGTTAAAAACATCGGGGTGTTTGCTTAAACTTTCTGAAAAAAGACTTCCGTTTTTGATCGCTTCATAAATTTCTGCCATCAGGTTTTTAATTCTTTCTGAATCTGCGGTTTCTTTAAGATCATTAATGGAATCGATAATTGAAACACCTGCTCTTTCCAGCTGCTCGAGGTGAATGAAAACCGCGATTAAATCTCGCGTTTTAATCTTGTTAAAAAAACCGTAAGTTTTTTGTTTTTCTTCCTTGAATGATACAAGTTCTAAACCAGTTGAACGTAGAATTGTCGCCAGATCAGAAGGATTTTCTGCCGACATTCTGCCACTTACATATCTGCCATTTTCGTTGATTACTTTATATCGGAAATGCTTCATTATTTTTTCTGCAATTTTTTCATTTTATTCAAAATCACGTCACGTTTTAATTTTGAAATGTGATCGACAAAAGTAATTCCATTCAAATGGTCGATTTCGTGCTGAATACATGTTGCAAGTAAACCATCCATTTCTTCAACACATTCTTTACCATTTTCATCAAGATATTTTACTTTAACAATTTCGGGACGAATAACTTCCGATCTCATATCAGGAAATGAAAGGCAACCTTCATTGTAAGAATGATTTTCTTTAGAAATTTCAACGATTTCCGGATTGATGAAAAAACGCGGGTTAGTGTTTGAAACATGAACTCCACCACAACCATGGTGATCGTGATGATGGTGATCGTGATCATCAACTTCATAATCAACATCAATCACCAAAATTCTTTTTAACATTCCAACTTGCACCGCCGCAAGACCAACGCCACTTGCTGAATACATTGTGGTTACCATGTTATTCATAAATTGGCGAAGAGCGTCATCAATTGTTTCAACTGGTTTGGAAACTTTTTTTAAGATTGGATCTGGTGCTAAAATGATTGGTAGAACTTTCATGTTTCGTTTATGTTGTTGTTTTTACTATTAATTGAAGTCCGACTGGACCCCGTCGTGAAGACGGGGTGACAAACTTTTCTTGCCGAATTTAAAGTTGTCAACCCGTCTTCACGACGGAGTCCAGTCGGGCTTTCCACGCTTTAGAACTTATCTTAAGAACTCACTATCCCACTCACAACTTTTCTTAAAGCTTCGGGATAAATTTTATGTTCTTCTTTTAAAATCCTCGCCGCCAAAGTGTCCTTCGTATCATGCGGCTTCACTTCAACTTGCGACTGTAAAATCACAGGCCCACAGTCCATTTCTTCGCGCACAAAATGCACCGTACAACCCGAAATTTTTACTCCGGCTTTAATCGCATCTCCCACTGCATCTGCTCCTTTAAATTCAGGCAAAAGTGACGGATGAATATTA
>CAIZZE010000073.1 GCA_903937405.1 uncultured Alphaproteobacteria bacterium
GATTCATCGCCATATTCGGAAGAACTTCCAGCATTAATAAAACAATCAATTTGACGTTGAAAACAGGCTTCAATTAAACGTTGGGTAAAAATTACATTAGTTTCGTAAATGCGCTCTTCATCATTTTGAAAAGCATAAGCGCCGTAAGAAATGCAGTTAAAAATAGTTTGGGCTTTAGTCTGATTTAAGGTTAAATCAAGCTTGCCTTTCACCATCAAATCTCCAGCAATTATATGCTTGGAATCAATGCCTTCAAGCCGCCAATTTGGCAATTTGGAACTAGTTCCAAAAACATCGTTGCGATGCTGCAATAAAATGCGCAGCAAATTTGCGCCGATAAAACCACTGGCTCCAAGTACAAGAATCGGGCCTTTAAGAGTAACAATTTTTTGAGCGAGAGTTTGAGTCATTACAAATTAATTCGATTGAAAAGCGCTAATTACAGCTTCTTTGGTTAATTGTGATTCTTGGCGATGAAAATTTTGCGAGCCGTAAAATCCAGAAACATAACCTTGAGCATGAAGATGTAAAAAAGATTTTAACGCAATATTTTTTCCAAGAATTTTGGCCGCAATCATTTGTCCAATCCCACCTTGCGCCACATGTTCTTCCAACACACAAAGTTTTTTGCCGGATATTTCCTGGGCTAATTCTTGAGGAAAATCATCAAATAAAGGAAGTTCGCCAAGTACCCAAATTGCTGGGCGCGCAGCTAATTCTTCACTTTGAAAATCATGGAGTAAATTGCTCGCAATTGAGCCAGTTACAATCAAAACTCCCAAATCACCATCAAGAACTTTGCGCCATTTTGCATAAGAAATTTCTACAGTTTTTTGCGCCAAACCCAAACGTAAAAAAGCAGGTTTATTTAAATTGGAAATTCGTGAAATCATCGCGCCAATATCAAAATCAAATGCCGGAATAAAAGCGTGCATATTTTGTAAGCACAAAAGCGAACCATAATCTTCAATCGCATGATGAGTTGCACCCATAACGCCGTAGCCATAACCGCCACCATTTCCGATCAAAGTTACTGGTAAATTATGCAGGCAAATATCATTGCGGATTTGTTCAAAAGGCCGCGCATAAATAAAAGGTGAAATGCTGTAACAAAAAACCGGCAAACCAGTTTTGGCAATTCCAGCTGCCGTTGAAATCATGTTTTGTTCGGCAATTCCAGCATTTATAAAATGATCTTTCATAACTTCACGAAGCGGCTCGAGAGCTTTAAAACCAAGATCTCCGGTTAAGAAAACAAAAGGTTTTTTGGCAAAAGCCTTGATCATTTCAGAGCAAAAAATTTCTCTCATAAATTTTCGATTTCCTTTTTTGCACGGTTATAAAGTTCATCATCAAGCGGCAAATAATGCCACTGCATCTGGTTTTCCATAAATGAAACTCCGCGACCTTTTATTGTATTCATCAAAAAAATCTGCGGGCGATCTGCAGCGCGAGAAAGTTTTTTTAAATCGGCTTCTTCATGACCATTAATTTCAGTAATTTCAAAATTAAAAACGGCAAAAATTTCATGAAGTTTTTTTAAATTTAACGAAGCAATTTCTTCAGTAGTTCCAAAACCTTGCAAGCCGTTACAATCAATAATTACGGTGACATTTTTTAGCTGCTGATGATTTAAAAAAACTAGCGCTTCAAAATTGCTGCCTTCCTGCCATTCGCCATCAGACATTAAACAAAAAATTCGTCCTTCTTTATTTTGTAATTTATTTCCTACAGACATCCCGCAAGCAAGCCCCAAGCCGTGCCCCAAGCTTCCCGTAGCAAAAGGAATTTCCGCAATCCAGTTTGGCACCGGATGTCCAGCAAGTTTAGTTTGATCTTTATGAAAAGTTAAAAGCTGCTCATCAGAAATTTTCCCAAGCGACCATAAAGCAATATAAAGCGCCCCCGCAGCGTGCCCTTTGGACAAAATAAAATGATCTTCTTTTTGCATGACCTTGTGATGCAAATAAAGCATTGCATCAAGCGAAGAAAGATTTCCACCAATATGACCAACTTTGGCTTCAAAATGCATTTTGAGCAATCGCAGACGCGCTTGTTTTTGCAGCTCTGAGAATATCATTAAAAATTTTATTAAGATTTTGGATGTGTTTTTTAAAACTATTTAGACATGTCAGACTTTCAATAAATAATGATGCTCTAAAAACAAAAAATTGATTGCAGTTTTGTAACTAAATTTGTTTGATGCGCGCTTCGAAAAAAATCTCATAA
>CAIZZE010000074.1 GCA_903937405.1 uncultured Alphaproteobacteria bacterium
TGCAGCTGATAAAGATGCTAAATACCAAAAAACCACAAACCAAAACACAAAAAACCCCACAAATTCCAAAAAAATTAGATCAAAAAACTTGAGCTAAATTTTTTTGAGTTGGATTTTTTGGGAAGTTGGGTTTGCGACAGTCTCTTTATTTTATTTGGTGACTCGATCAATGAGCTGAATTTAACTTCTGGCTGCCTTTCATCCTTAATAACTAATTTAAAGAAACTCCCCTCATCTTTTTTGTAAAAAACTATTTGATCGATTTCTTTAGCAAGTTCTTCATGTGCACAAATAGACTCAATCGATTCACCAATATTATTAAGACTGGTTATACAGGGCATTATTCCATCAATATTTGTAATTGCTGTTTCATTATATGATATCATGGCAGGATTTGCCTCATTGTTTTTTTGCTGAAACTTTTGATAGAGAAACAATAAAGCTGGAATTGTGATTAGTGGGTAAGTATCGCAATTAAGATTTGTCGTTACCTTTAAATTGCTATAAGAATCACCGATAAAAGCACGGGTAATTCCCCAGAGGCTGGAGCAAGAAAAGCAGCATTACTCGAATTATATATTTCCATCGGCATTCCAGGGGAAACCACACTAGCCGGACCTTCAGCCCCAAAACCATCATTAAGAACTCTAAGCACAAAAGGTTGATAGAGATTGAACCTTTTATCTGCTTCATTGAAGCAATAAGGATTTATTTTTGGGAATAATGATAAATTTCTAAAGATTTTTGACCGCAAAGTATAAATAGTTAATTTGGTATAAATATAAACCAAACTATGGTTGAAATTTGGGGTCGCTTCAGAATTAGGAATTTAACTTCTGAATATTTTGTTATGAATTATTTTATTAATGGTTCGCAAATTTCCCCACGATTTACACCACTTTCTTCTTTTTCATCATAGTTAAAAGTTTTACTCAACTTTGCTTCAAGTTGTGGATGAATTTTTGGTTTTTCTAAATTTTCAAAAGATTCATTTAAAAGTTCTTTCGTCAATTTATCACGGCGTTGTTGGGTTGCGCAGCCCAGTAAAACTGAAATAATTCTGCGATCTTGTCTTTTTGCTGAAGTGATTAAGTTAAATCCCGATGCTTTAGTAAAGCCAGTTTTCATGCCTTCTGCGCCCTTGTAATCAACTAAAACATGGTTGTGGGTTTCATATTTGGTGCCGCGATATTTAAATTCTTTTAGCGCAAAAAGATGATAATATTGCGGAAAATCATGCTTAATCGTAATTGCCAAGCGTGCCAAATCATAACTGGTTGTATATTGTCCTTCCGCGTGAAGTCCGCTGGCATTTCTGAAGCTGGTATGAATCATTCCTAGCTCTGCCGCTTTTTCATTCATCAGGCGCACAAAATTCCATTCATTGCCGCCAACTGCTTCAGCTAATGTTACTGCGGCTTCGTTAAATGATTTTACAATCACGCTGTAAATTGCATCGCGCACTGTAATTTTATTTCCGGCCTTTAAATGCAAAGCATTGGTTTTATTTACTCGCGAAATTTCTTCGCCAAGCTCGGAAATTATTAATTCTTTATCCATTGTAAGCTGATGTTTTTCTAACGCTTCGAAAGTTAAATAAAGCGTCATAACTTTCACCAAAGATGCCGGATAAGATTGTTCGTCGGAACGTTTTCCATATAAAATATCTCCAGTTCCTTCGTCTAAAACCAAAGAAGAATAATTAGCGCTACATCCTTTTTCAGCCGCCAAAGACGTGCTTGTAGAAAGGATTACGCAAATCAGTGTTAAAAAAGTAAATTTCGTTTTCATAATTTTAAAATTTGCGCTGCTGCTTTTTGGCTTGGGTTTTCGTTAGTTCCAAGACCCATTAATTTAAGCGCAATTTCGCTTTCTACGATTTGTTTTTGAGCTAGATTTTTATCCAAAATCAAGCGCTCCAAATGACCAGCAATTGTTTGTGAATTGCAATTATCTTGCAGCATTTCCGGAATTAACTCTTTATTCAAAATCAAATTTATCAAATTAGCGAATTTAATTTTAACCAAACTTTTTACGATAAAATGTGTGATAAAATTGATCTTGTAAGCGATGATTAACGGCAAGTGATAAAGCGAGAGTTCAAGAGCATTGGTGCCAGATTTAGCCAGTGCAAAATTTGAAGCAAAAAATGCCGAGTTTTTTTCTTCTTTTTCAATTAAAAAATATTCAGTTTTTAAAGTTTTAGCCATTTCAAAAACCAAGCCGCGAGTTTTATCAACTAAAGGAATTGCCACTTTTAAATTAGGAAATTTTTCAATAAGCAAATTAATCGCGCCGATAAATTCGGGAAATATTTTTTTAACTTCACCATTTCTGCTTCCAGGCGTGATGCAGATCAAGAGATCATCCGCAGCAATAAAATATTCTTTTCTAAATTGCAGATTCGCCGCTTCTTTTTTAGAAAAATCTGGCGCATTTTCAGTGATTGGATGACCGATGAAAACCGTTTTTAAACCATGTTTTTCAAAATAAGGCGGCTCAAAAGGCAAGATCGCTAAAAGTAAATCGTAAAGTTTAGAAATTTTTTCAGCGCGCTTCGGCCTGTAGGCCCAAACTGATGGCGCGATCATGTGAATTTTTTTTACTTTTTCTTTTTGAATTTTTTTTATCACACGAAAACAAAAATCTGGTGAATCAATTGTAATTACAAAGTCAGGTTTTTCTGAGATAATTTTATCAGCAGTTTCGCGAATCCGACGTAGCAATTTCGGGATGTGCGGCACAATTTCAGCAAAGCCCATAATTGATAATTCTTCCATCGGAAAAATCGAAACCAAACCCTGCTCTTTCATTAATTTTCCACCAACTCCAATAAATTGCGAATTAGGATTTTGTATTTTTAATTCTTTAATGAGTTTACTTCCAAGCAAGTCACCTGAAGCCTCGCCGGCAATTATGAAAAATTTTTTTAACATCGAGAAAAATTAAGTTTAAGAATTAAGAATAGTAATTAGAGTGCTAATCAATATTGTATGGACCCCGTCGTTCGACGGGGTGACA
>CAIZZE010000075.1 GCA_903937405.1 uncultured Alphaproteobacteria bacterium
CGCTCAAACTTGGGAAGAAAAACATTCGGTTTTTTGGAAAAACTCTGGCTAGGAAACATAGCTGAAAGCCTTGTCAATACTAGCTGCATTCCTAATGACCGTCATTAGAGAGTTTTTAGCTAATGACGGATTTGGGTTGAACAAATCAGTGGTTAGTGTTTTTGACATGTTATTTTGGTAATTTATTTATTATTAAACCCCAGTCAGCTCAGAACTCTTGAGAACTCAAAACACTCACTCAAGCCATTTGTTAATTTGAAATCTTAAAATTAAGGAGTGAGCGAATTATTTAGACGCAATTTGTCAGTTCTGTAACGCACGCGGAATTTAAACAAGATGATACTCTGTCGGATCTCGATAAATTTGAATTTTACCCCCTTTTGGAACACAAATTCCTTTCAAATTGTTTTGAGAATATTTTTAGCAAAGGCGATTGGATCCGCAGGATACAATAAAGACTGATGATCGCCCTGCGCAAATGATCCAACAAACTCATACCACTTCAAACTTATATCATCAAATCTATCCCCAATTCCTATGTCAGCTATTTAGATTTGGATTTTCTTAAACTGTGTTTATAGTTAAATTTTACCTAATTCCAAATTGTAATCGCCATTTTTCAAAAAAATGACTAAAGAAAAAATCTCAATTTTCTGGTTTCGTCGCGACATGCGGCTGGAAGATAATGCTGCATTATGGCAGGCGTTAAAATCAGGAAATAAAATTCTGCCTATTTTTATTTTTGATAAAAATATTCTTGAGCATCTTGCAGATAAAAAAGATGCCCGCGTTTTATTTATTCACCAAGAAATTTCGCGCTTAAAAAAAGAGTTAGAAAAACATGGTTCATCACTGCGTGTTTTTTATGAAACTCCACTTACAGCTTATAAAAAAATAATCGCCGAATATGATGTGGTCGAAGTGTTTGCTAATCGCGATTACGAACCATATGCCAGAGCGCGTGACAAAGAAATTTATGAATTTCTAAAATCACATAAAATTGATTTTAAAAGCCGCAAAGATCATGTGATTTTTGAAAAAAATGAAATTCTTAAAGATGATGGCAAGCCATACGTTGTATTTACGCCATATAGCAAAAAATGGAAAAGCAGCGCTAATGAGTTTTTCTTAAAAAAATATCCCAGCGAAAATTACCTAAAAAATCTTTATCATTGTTGCGCTTTTGAATTGCCGAAAATTTCTGAAATCGGTTTTGTTGATTTTGATTTTGCTTATTTTCCCAAACGCGAACCAGATATAAAAATAATTGAAAATTACGCCGCTAACCGCGATTTTCCTGGTATCAACGGCACTAGCCATTTAAGTTTACATCTGCGTTTTGGAACAATCAGCATTCGCCGCGTTTGTCAAATTGCTTCTGTAATAAGCGAAAAATGGCTTGATGAATTGATCTGGCGCGATTTTTATCAAATGATAATGTACCACTTTCCTTACTGCGCCAACAGCTCATTCAAGCCGCAATATGACAAAATAAAATGGCGTAATGACAAAGAGGAGTTCAGAAAATGGTGCGCTGGCAAAACCGGTTATCCAATTGTTGACGCTGGCATGCGCGAACTCAATGAAACCGGTTTCATGCATAATCGCGTCCGCATGATTGTCGCCAGTTTTTTATGCAAACATCTTTTGATTGATTGGAGCTGGGGTGAAAAATATTTCGCGCAGAAGCTTCTGGATTATGAGTTGGCAAGCAATGTTGGAGGATGGCAATGGACTTGCGGCAGCGGTTGCGATAGCGCGCCATATTTTCGTATTTTTAATCCCGACAGCCAAACTGAAAAATTTGATCCTGAATTTAAATATATCAAAAAATGGGTTCCAGAATTTAATGATAAATCTTATGAAAAGCCTATGGTTGATCACAAACTCGCCCGCGTCAGATGCCTTGAAACCTACAAAATGGCGCTTGCTTCTTAACTAATGACTTAAAAAAGCAATTATTTTGTCGAACTCATTTAAGAATGAGCCATTTACAACCAAAAAAATAATTACTGTCACCAAGCTTAGAAATATAAGGCGAGAAGCCGTAAACCAGATTCGATCTCCCCATTCAATTTCAACTTTTGGCGCGCTGCTTAATTGCTGAAATTTCTTATAAAGTAAAACCCGATAACAAGTGTGAAGTGGCAAAAATAAAAAAGTGAATAGCAAAAAATTAAGCAAAATAATTGTTAAGCGATTTTGCAAACCAAGCTCTGAAATTTCGATACAGGATCCAACTAAAGCCAAAGTAAGAACCGTGATAAAGAGAGAACATAAAATCATCGCACTCGGATTTTCACTAGCATATTCGCGGCTTTCCAGCATTGCGCTGGTGGCATTTTTATTTTTTGCAGACATTGAAGGAAGTGCTACAAAATAGCGAAATCCCAATAATAAAGAAGCCAATTGCAAAACTTCCACCATCGCAAATTTATATATTTTCTTAAAGCCTGATTTTAAAGGCTTCAAACCATCTTCATTACGAAAATAATTATTCACAATTTCTAAGTAAGATGAACGCAACCAGATAAAAAATATTAGAAAAATAATAATTTCGATAATTGGCAAAATATTTAATACACCAATATTTTGCAGGATCGAAACCGCGTTAAAATATTTATTAATTTTTGCTTCAAAAAAAATAAGTGAAAATAAAATCACTAAAAATATCACGCTTAAAACTGTATTTACTTTCAAAAAAGTCAGGCTGTTTTTGCTCAAAATTTTCGTTGCGCCGCGCAAAATTGATGTAGCTTTTAGCTTAGTTTCATCAAGAAGTTTTTCCGATTCTGGCTTTAATTTAACAGTTTCATATGAGTTCTGAGCCAAGCTTTCATCAACAAGCAGAGGCTTTTCCAGCGATTGTTCGAGATTAGAAATAAAATCTGGCGTTTGATTCTCAGAAGAGTTTTTCATATTTATTTTTAAATTAGCGCTTCACAAACTTTGGTGATGATCGAATTGGTTAGAAGCCGTGCATGATTTGGGATTTTTATCGAATCAATTGTAACCTCTATTAAACCCTGATTTGCAAGCATTTGTAACTTTTTTGCATCAAAAATTTCTGCAATGTTTCTTTTAAAATGAGTTTGAAAAATTTGATCGTCAATTCCTTGCGGCAAGCGCAAACCCATTAAAATCAACTCTTCGAGCAATTCTATTTTGGAAATTTTTTCCATTTTCTGAATTCCGGCGCCAATTTCTTGGGCTTTTTTTAACCAGCTTAAAGGCTCGTGAAGCATAGTGATTGCTGATCTTTCAAGATCATTTTCCAAATAAATTCGTGAATGCGCGCCGGCACCAATTCCCAAATAATCGCCGCCTTGCCAATAAACTAAATTATGGCGCGATTCAAAATTTTTCTTGGCATAATTGGAAATTTCATAAAGCTCAAAACCAGCGTCAGACGTGATTTGATTAGTCATTTCATAAAAATCTGCCGATAAATTTTCATCCGGCATTTCAAATTCTTTACGCGCAAATTGAGCATAAAATTTAGTTCCACGTTCTATCGTTAATTGATAAAGCGAAAGATGTTTAGTGCCAAAATTTATGGCGCGCGCCAGTTCATTTTTCCATTCTTGCAGCTCTTGTTTTGGTCTGGCATAAATTAAATCGAAAGAAAAATTATCAAAAATTTTTGCCGCCAATTCAATTACCGAAATTGCTTCTTTTGCTGAATGTTCGCGGCCTAAAAATTTTAAATCGACATCATTTAAAGCCTGAATTCCAATTGAAAGTCGATTGACACCAATTTCTCTCAAAGCCTTGAAATTCTTGCTTTCCGATGATGTTGGATTTGCCTCTAAAGTGATTTCGCAATTTTCATCAATTTCCCAAAGTGCGGCGATTTTTTTTAAAATTCCTTCCACCAAAAATATTGGCATTAATGACGGCGTTCCGCCACCAAAAAAAATTGTTTTTACTTTACGTTTGGAAATTTTCGCCGCAAAAAAATCAAGCTCGCGCTCATAAGCCTGCAAGAATTTTTCATGCTCAACTTCGTCGCGTACATGCGAATTAAAATCGCAATAAGGACATTTCGATTTGCAGAAAGGATAATGAATATAGATGGATAGCGGTTTTCTCACAAATTGTCTTGATCTAGTGGGTTGGGAAAATAACTTGATAAAACTTATCAAATATGGATAGATCCTGAAACAAGTTCAGGATGACGGAATTTTTATTTGGGGTGAAAGAGTTTTTGTTTTTCCTAATAACTTTCCAACTCCGTCATCCTGAACTTGTTTCAGGATCTATTTTTTAATTACAATATTATTTAAAAAAATGCTGCAAATCGCAATCGTAGTTTTTCGCGAAATACTAGAAATTTCTCTTATTGTCGGAATTTTAACCGCCGCAACCAAAGATATTGCTGGTCGCGGCAAATGGATTTCAGGCGGTTTATTGCTGGGAATTCTCGCTTCTTTAGGTTTGGCTTTTTCAACTGATAAAATCTCTGAAAGCTTGGATGGAATGGGTCAGGAATTTTTTAACGGCCTGATTTTACTTTCCGCTTCTGTGATGATTGGATGGACTGTTTTATGGATGCAAAAGCACGCCAAATCTATTTCTGGCGAATTAAAACGTTTAAGCAATTCAATTCGCGATGGTCATAAACCGCTTTACGCTTTATTGGTTGTAGTATTTTTATCAGTTTTGCGTGAAAGCGCTGAAATCGTGCTTTTCACTTATAGTTATTATGTTTCTGGAACCGGAATTGGCGAAATTATTTTAGGACTTTTTATAGGAATCACTTTTGGTGCAACCGCCGGAATTGCGCTTTATTTCGGAATTTTAAAAGCTTTCGGAAAATATTTTTTTATTGTTACAACTTGGATTTTGATTTTTTTAGCAGCAGGAATTGCGGCTCAAGGAATCGGCTTTTGGATTAATGCTGGCATTGTTGCACCGCTTGCAAATCCGGTGTTTGACAGCTCACAGATTTTATCGCAGCATAGTATTTTTGGAAAGTTTTTGAATATCTTTTTTGGCTATATTGACCAACCAGCGGGAGCGCAATTGATTGCTTATTTGGCGACTTTAACGGTGCTGGTTTTGGGATTGAGAATTGCTAAAAAAATGTAAAAAGCTTTGGCTCATCGAGCAAAGCACGAAGTGCGTCGTTGAGATGCTGGCTCGATGAGCTAAAGGCTTTTTTTACAATTTCTTCACCGCTTCAATCGCACCATAACTAATCACCGCACTTGCACCCGCTCTTTTAAACGCCATCAAACTTTCATAAAAAGCCGCATCAAAATCAAAGGCACCTTTTTCTGCCGCAAATTTTAACATCGCATATTCACCGCTAACTTGATAAGCAATTACGGGCAATTTAAAATTTTGTGAAACTTGCGAAACCACGTCTAAGTAAGGCATTCCCGGCTTTACAATTATCATGTCCGCACCTTCCGCAACGTCTAGCGCTACTTCACGCAAAGCTTCCTGCGAATTTCTGAAATCCATTTGATAAGTTTTTTTGTCGGATTTTTTTAAGTTATTTACTGAACCAACGGCGTGACGAAATGGCCCATAAAAACTAGAAGCATATTTCACCGCGTAGGAAATCATCGTAACATCGCTAAATCCTTGATCGTCAAGCGCATCGCGAATTATGCCAATTCTGCCATCCATCATGTCGGAAGGCGCGATAATATCACAACCGGCTTGCGCTTGCACCAAAGCTTGCTGGCATAAAATTTCAATCGTGGCATCATTTTCGACATAGCCATTTTCATCAACAATTCCGTCATGGCCGTGAGTTGTGTAAGGATCAAGCGCCACGTCAGTAATCACGCCGATTTCTGGCACCACATTTTTAATTTCGTAAATAGCGCGACACATTAAATTTTTGGAATTTATCGCCTCTTTTCCGTTAGAACTTTTTAACTTTTGATCAAGCGCCGGAAACAACATCAAAGCAGGAATACCAAGCTTTTGTGCCTCTTTAGCTTTTTTCACAATCAAGTCGATTGAAAGACGCGAAACGTCAGGCAAATGGGAAATTTTTTCTTCTTTATTTTTGCCTTCAATTACAAAAAGTGGCAAAATCAAATCGCTTGGTAAAAATGTGTTTTGCGCAGTTAAGTCGCGAATCCATGCTGATTTACGATTGCGTCTTAAACGCACTCTTGGAAATGAATTATCCGATGAATATGTCATTATTGTTTGAAATCGAAAATTTTAAAAAATAGCTTACCGTCATTCAAAATTAATCCCCATTCACTTATAAAGTTCCATGAAAAATATTTTAGAAGAAATTTATCAGCATAAGTTGATTGAAGTTAGAAACCGCAAGAAAGAACTCACAGTTCAAGAAATTTGCGCCCGCACCAAATGTTTAGAAAATCCGCCGCGGAATTTTTTTGACGCTTTAAAACAAAAAAGTGAACGCCTTGAAGCTGGCTTAATTTGTGAAATTAAAAAGGCTTCGCCTTCGCATGGCGTGATCCGCGAAGATTTTAATCATTTAACTATCGCCAAAGAATATGCCGAAGGCGGCGCGACCTGCCTGTCAATTTTGACTGATGAAAAATATTTCATGGGCAGCGACCAATATTTGAAAGAAGTGCGCCTGATTTCAAGCCTGCCAATTCTGCGCAAGGATTTTATGGTTGATACTTACCAAATTTATGAATCAAAAATGTTGGGCGCTGATTGTATTTTATTGATTGTAGCAATGCTTGATGATGCAAAATTGCAAGAGCTTGAACAATGCGCACTTGATTTGGGATTATCAGTTTTAATTGAAGTTCATGATGAAGCAGAATTACAGCGCGCAAGTAAGCTGAAAAGCAAATTACTGGGCATTAATAATCGTGATTTAAAAACCCTGAAAGTTGATTTACAAACTTCCCTATTTTTATCAGAGAAAGTTCCGGCTGATTATGTTTTAGTTGCAGAAAGTGGAATTAAAGATGCGTTGGATGTGGATTTATTACAACAGGCGGGAATCAATTGCTTTCTGATTGGCGAGCATTTTATGAGACAGAAAGATATTGCTAAAGCGGTGAAAGATATTTTGATTAAGTAGAACCTGACTTAAAATCCTTACGCCTTTCGGCTCAAGGATAAAAAGTTCAGAATTATTTCTTAATAATCGGCTGAAAAGCAATGCGATAACCAAAAGATTTTAAAACAGTTCCTAAAACTTTAACTGTTGGATTGCCTTGTTTTGAAAAAATCTCATAAAGATATTGGCGGCTTAATTTTGTTTCTCTGGCCAATTGTGAGAAGCCTTTAATAGCAGCTGCTTCTTTTAGAGATTTAAGCAAATCGACGATATCAAAATCATCTTTATAATCTTCAAAAGCGCCTTTAACACAGACTTTTAAAGACTCAGCTTTTTTCGCGGTTCTCTCTGCAGAAGTAACTTTTTGATCAGTGATTTTTTTGGTGGATTTTCTTTTTAAAACTTTAGGCATTTTGATGTTTCTCCCGATAAAATTTACTTTTTATATTTAAATTTTGGGCATTTTTATGGATGTCATCAATAGTTTACCTCAATTCCAAACAGTCAAGCAAATAGTTTTCGTAGCTTGAACAAGAAATTTAGTAGTTCTAAAATGATAATATATACTAAAGCTACTTGAAACTCAAACATTGCTAATTTTGACTTCAGAATAGACTAGATCCTGAAACAAGTTCAGGATGACTAGTCTGGCAGAACTTCCCAAGTCGTCATCCTGAACTTGCTTCAGGATCTAGTACCAAAGTCCAAAGACCTCGGTATATATTTCCAAATTTTTATCAGAATCATGTTCAAAATCGCAATTATCGGCCGCCCAAATGTTGGAAAATCGACATTATTTAATAAATTAATTGGCAGAAGTTTTGCAATTACTGACGACACTCCGGGTGTAACCCGCGATCGCAAAGAAGCGCCGGGAAAGCTTGGGCCACTTCTGTTTATGGCGATTGACACCGCTGGTCTTGAACATGAAATCAATGACAAATCGTTGGAAAAAAGAATGGTTGAACAAACCGAACTTGCAGTTGCCGATGCTGATTTATGTTTATTTGTAGTTGATGGCAAAGTTGGCGTGACCAAAGAAGATTTACACTTTGCAAAATGGCTCAAAAAAGTTGATAAAAAAACCATTTTGATTGTGAATAAATGCGAGAATTTAAACGAAGAAGTTTTAGCGCAGGAATATTATAAATTAGGCTTTGGAAAGCCTACAGCTGTCTCCGCCGAGCATAAATTGGGCTTTGGCGATTTATATGAAAAAATCGCACCGGAAATGGAAGAATATGAGAAAAATTTCTCTGATGTTTTATATGATGCTGAAGATGAAAAATCTGATTTACAAATTGCAATTGTCGGTCGTCCTAATGCCGGAAAATCAACTTTTTTAAATAAAATTTTAGGCCAAGATCGCTTGATTACAGGCCCTGAAGCTGGCATTACACGCGATGCAATTGCAGTTGATCATGAAATTTTCGGCCAAAAAATCCGCTTCATCGACACCGCCGGAATTAGAAAAAAAGCCAATATCGTTAAAAAATTAGAAAAGCTTTCTAGCCTTGACAGCTTTAGAGCAATCCGCTTTGCCCAAGTTGTGATTTTGTTGATTGATGCCAATTCTTTGCTCGATCACCAAGATATGGCGCTGGCGGGTGAAATTATCCGCGAAGGCCGCGGATTAGTTTTTGCGATTAATAAAATTGATTCGGTTAGCGGAGACAAAGAAATTTTTATGCGCGAAGTGCGCCAGCAAATTCAATCTCTTCTTCCCGGAATTGACGGCGCACCAATTATCGGCGTGTCGGCAAAAACCGGATATAATGTTGAAAAATCTTTGGAATTTGCGCTGCAAACTTACGCACAATGGCAAACTTATATTCAAACTAACAAACTTCACGATTGGCTGAAAGCCGCTGAAGCCGCGCATTCGCCAAAACTTTATAAAGGCAAAGCGATTAAGTTAAAATATGCGACGCAAATTAAAAAACGTCCGCCGACATTTGCGGTTTTCACCAATCACATCAAACCTTTGGAAGGCGCTTATGAGCGTTATTTGATGAATTCTTTGCGTGAATATTTTGATTTAAAATTAACGCCGGTGCGCTTGGTTCTAAGGAAAAGCGACAATCCTTTTGCCGGAAGAGAAGAAAAAACTTTTTCAAAAAAATTGCATAAGCCTAAAAAATAATGAAACCTATGAAAAAAATCGACTGTAAAAAAACTTTCGGAATTGATTGCGACTTTGAGGTTCTAGCCTTCAAAGAGCGCTCGGAATATGTTCCAGTGCTTGATGAAAATTATCTTTTCGATCCCAAAACCACTCTCGCAATTTTAGCCGGATTTTCTTTTAACCAGCGCGTTTTAATTCAAGGAATGCATGGAACGGGAAAATCGACTCACATTGAACAAGTGGCCGCGCGCCTTAATTGGCCTTGTTTGCGCATTAATTTCGATTCACAAATCACGCGCCTCGATTTGGTTGGAAAAGACGTAATTAAATTAAAAAACGACAAACAAATTACCGAATTTAAAGAAGGAATTATTCCATTCGCACTGCGCAACAATTTGGCTTTGGTGCTTGATGAATATGACGCGATTAAAACTGATGTGTCTTTTGTAATTCAAAGATTACTCGAAGAAAATGGTAAATTTGCCCTTTTAGAAGAAAATGAAATTATCACGCCAAGCCCGCATTTTCGCTTGTTTGCAACTTCTAACACTTTGGGCGCTGGCGATGATTTGGGAATTTATCACGGCACCAATTTAATCAATCAGGCGCAAATGGATCGCTGGAATATTGTAGCGGCGCTAAATTATTTACCTGAAGAACAAGAGTTGGCGATTCTCTTGAAAAAACTGCCTTTTTTAAATTCAAAATTAAATCAGCAAACCGCAAAAATGATGGTGCGTTTGGCAAATTTATCGCGCGAAGCTTTTAGAAATGGCGATATTTCTAATTTGATCAGCTTGCGAACTTTGATTTCTTGGGGAAAAAATATTGAGATTTTCGGATCGGTTAAAACTGCTTTTATTTTGAGCTTTTCTAACAAAGTTATTGATGATGAAAAAGCGGTGATTCGTGAATTTTATCAACGAGTTTTTGGCGAAGAAATTTAGTGAGATGAACGTTAGGACGGGCGGGCTTGCGAAGCCCGTCCTGCTGTTAAATTTAGAAGTTAAACGCTACCGAACTAGACCTTCTTGGCTTGCAACTTTTGGAGTCGTTGGCGGAGATAGGTTTTGCCCTTTCCTGATTTCATCACCATCTTTACCAATCTCTTCACTTAAACCTTCTTTGAATTCTTCGCTGGCAATATCTAAGCCACTTTCTTTACTAGCTTCAATTGCATTGGAGAATTTAACGAGATTGTCTGCTGTACATGGACCACAATTATATAAATCATCTTGCTGGCGTTGTTGCAAATCAACAATTCCTACACCGCTTTTTCCAAGTGTCTCGGACAATTTTTCGTCAATTGGATTACCCAGCGAATCATTGTGAATCATTTGGTAATTACCATCTTGATCTTTTGTCATCGCGCCTGCAACCCAATGATTTCCAATATTAATCGGCATCAATGCTGTTTTACCTTTATCAGCAATTGCTTTTGCATTCTCAATTTGCATTTCAAATATTTCAGATTGAGTTATTCCCAATAATTCAGAATTATCGTTTTTATCATCACGATCCATCTTCGCCTCATTCCTAGTTGCATTAAGCACCTGATCGCCATCATACCATTCCTTATCATCTTGTCTCTGACTTCCAGCTTCTAGGTTTTGCACCGATTTTTTAGTGCCTTTATCATCAGAATCAATTCCTTAACTTCTTCAAGCCACTCACTACTTCACTTAATTGTGACTTTGTTTTCTCATCAAGCTCAGAATCTTTGATACTAGTAGCTGCATAATCCAACATCTTTCCACCTACCTCTTTCATGAGGCCTTTAAGCATGCCAGACATAGAGTTGGGGTCACCACACCTCGCGTGGTAGTTTTTATTCCGATCATGCCACCTTTTCCACGGACAACCTCATATGGAGTTCCGGCCTCCTTAAGCTGATTCACATAATCAGCAAGATCTCCGTTTAATTCATCCTCACTCAATCCATCGGGAGAATCTGATGATTCTCCACCTTGCCCTTGAGATTTTTTCTTTTCCAAAAGATCTGCCAATTTAGTCTTCAACTCTATGAGTTTTTTATCTTTATCTTCCGGATCTTTTTTACCTTTATCACTAGATGAAGCTGAACTAAATATAGCTTTGCCGCTTTCTTTTGCGAAATTTATAACCGCAGAAACAATAGTTCCGTTACCTTCTAATTCAGTAATTTCATCTTTGCATTCCGCTATTTGTTTCATCAATATTTTTTGAAATTACTCCTATCGCCTTCCCCATTGACTCCATAGCATTCAATACCAACTTTGACATTTTTTTAAAATATTGCGTTATTAAAAGTTACACAAATTACACTTCTTTGCTAAGTGGATGATGAGAAAAAACAAGATTTTTCAACTTCGAATCCAAAATGTGGGTATAAATTTCTGTAGTTGAGATATTGGTATGTCCCAATAATTCCTGTAAAATCCGCAGATCCACGCCACTATTGAGCAAATGCGAAGCGAAGGAATGACGAATAACATGGGGATGAACTCTTGATCGATCAATTCCAACTTTAACTGCCAATTCTTTAAGCATTTGATGCAAACGCTGGCGCGTGATGTGAGCATCTTCTAGCGCATAATTTCTAATTTTGATTTCACCTTCTTTTTTACTGGCGCGAACAATGCCAACAAAAAGCCATTTTGATTTTTCCTGACCCAATTTTTTGCGCAGATCCAAATATTCCAACAGCATTTTAATCGCTGATTTATTGAGCGGAGCCAGTCTTTCTTTATTTCCTTTGCCGTTAACAATCAGATAATTCTGCAAAGTTTTTTCACCATTTTCGGTGATATTTTCTTTAATCGCCGCGATTGGAAGCGAAACTAATTCTGTAGCACGCAAACCCGAAGCGTAAAGTATTTCCAACATACAAGAAAGTTTAATTCCAAATTCTGATTTATCGGAATTGATGAAATTAAGCATTTTAAAAACTTCTTCTTCAGTTAAAAATTTCGGCAATTTGCTGTCACTTTTGGGAGCTTGTACATAAAGCATCGGGCTTGTTTCTATCACATTTTCATTTTCGAGAAATTTGTAAAAATTTTTTAAAGTAGAAATTTTTCGAGCAACCGAAGCAGAACGCAATTTTTGTTTATGAAGATCGTAAAGATAATCTTTAACATCAGCAGCGCTGACATTTTCAAAAGCAGTTTTTTTGGGAGCTAAAAATTTGGCAAAAAGTTCGAGATCGCGACCGTAAGATAAAGTGGTGTTGAGCGAAAGCCCATCTTCAACGCGCAGCTTTTGGAGGAAATTTGTGATTCTGGAATTGTAACCTAAAAATTCGGGCGATTTCATTTGTTATTTTTTTTGTGATAAAACCGAATAGATCCTAAAAACAAGTTCAGGATGACAAATCTAGTGTATCTTACCCGCTCATCGTCATCCTGAACTTGTTTCAGGATCTATAATTTATAACTCAAACAGCGATTTCTTAGAAACATCTTCTTTTTCTGGCTGACAAATATTCATTTTATTTTTCATATTCAGCTTCATCACCGTATTGCGCTGCGGAATTTTTACATCATCGTGAAATATCAAAATCACAAACCACATCATCAGCAGCAAACTAGACCAGAAAGCTACAAGCTTAATGATTTTCGTGACTTTCTTTTCTTTTGGATGGTAAATCATTTTGAGCAAATATCATTATTACAGCGAATGCCGAAAAAACTAATATTTTTCATTTTAATTTTCATTTCTTTCTTAGCAAAAAATTCTTTCGCCCAATCTTTAATTAGTGACGCGCAAACTGAGAAATTTTTGCACGAACTTTCCGACCCCATTTTTCGCGCCGCCCATTTAAATCCACAAAATATCAAAATTTATATTGTTAATGATGACAGCATCAACGCCTTTGTTAGCGGTGGTCAAAATGTTTTTATCAATACCGGGTTAATCAGAAAATTTTCAACTCCCGATGCTTTAATCGGCGTAATTGCCCACGAAACTGGACATATCGCCGCCGGCCATTTGGCGCGCTCTGGCGAAGGAATTGAACAGGCGCAAAATGCCATGTTTTTAAGTTATCTTTTGGGAATTGGCGCAATTATAGCAGGATCTCCCGATGCAGGAATGGCGCTGATTTCGGGCGGTTCTGATTCGGCACAACGGCTTTTAATGAAATTCACCCGCAATCAAGAAGAAGCGGCGGATCAACATGCGATTGAGTATCTCGATAATATTTCTTATCCGATTGATGGCTTGGTAAAACTTTTAGAAATTTTTCAAACCGAAATGATCGGCTATCGCGGGCAAATTGATGAATATTTATTGTCGCATCCCGTTAGTCAAAAACGTATCGATTTAATTAAGGCGCGCACTAAAGACAAAAAATTTACCGATAAAAAAATAAACCAAAAGTTGCAAGGCACGATGGATATTGTGTTGGCGAAGCTGGAAGCATTTATCGAAAATCCCGATGCCATTTATGCTAAATATAAAAATCGCAATGATGAAATTTCAAATTACAAAAAATCAATCGCACTTTTTCGCAAAGGAAATGTTGATGAATCCTTGAAATTGCTTGATGAAATTATTGATAAAAAAACCCCGATCTTGCCGAATTTTCTAAAACATAATTCGCCGGAATTGGGATTTTTATATGAATTAAAAGGCCAGATTTTATATGAAAGCGGTCGGGTTCAGAATTCTATTTTAGCTTATAATGAAACGATAAAATTTTTAAGTGCGCTTGATGGCGCACAGGCGAAAATTTCTTTTGCGACCGCAATTTTGACGTTAAATCAAAATGACAAAACCTTGTTGCAACTCGCGATAAAAAAACTTGAAGAAGCGAGTATTTTTGAAAATGAAAATCCATTTTTATTTAAGCAATTAGCGAATGCTTATTCGAGAATGAAGGATGAAGGCAGATCATTATTGGCTTTAGCAGAATATAATTTTCTGATTGGCGATAAAAAGAAATGCGTGAAATATACAAAAGAAGCGAAAGAAAAATTGGATAAATCAGCGAAAGTTGAATTGTTGAGAGCTGATGATTTGCTGGATTTAGCGGAGGATGAGGAGGAGAAAAAGAATGAAAAGAAAAAGTAAAAAAATCTTAGGCTTGCTTTTTTGTTTAACCGGAAGATCACAATCAAAACCTCCAAGAAAACGTCAGCGCATCAAACTTAACGCCATCACCATATATTCCAGCATATTCTCTGGTTACAAAAATCCGTGTTAGAGAAATTCTGGTTTCTTTATAAATCAAAACACCGCCGACCTGCAGGGTTCCAACCATGGTTTTTTTATGAACATGTGGACTGTCTTGAAAAGTATTTCCATCAAGAAAAATATTTCTGCCCACCGCGCGCAATTCGGCCGTTGAAAATAAATAACCGCTAATTTTTTCTACTGGCACAAAAAAATCTGAACCCGGTAAACTCGGACGAATTCGCGGCGGCCCGTAATCAACCGGCAAATCATAACCCAAGCAAAAAGTTACGCCCGTTGAAGCATCGGTGTAAACATTTCCTAAATTTATTCTCGCATTCGGCATCATGTCAAAACCAATACTATTTCTTGATGCAGAAAAAACTTCACGCCATTTGCGTTCGTAAGTTAAAACAACTCCCGGCTCGTCTTTTAACTGATTATTCCAACCCTGTGGCCTTTTACTATCAGTAATATTTTTATGAATAAATTTCTGCGTCACTTCCGAGCGCGCTGCCGGACCCACCATGCCCAAAGTTAAAACCACGTTATCGAGAGTTTTTCCGGTATCGGAAAACATACCGAAAGAACCATAAAGCCAACCAGCGTAAGGTTGATCTTTAGGATCGGGGATATCGGTTTCAATGTTGGAAGGAGTATACATATTTTGTCCAACCGCAATGCCAATACGCTTTTTGCCGTTTTTGGCAAACATTGGTAAATAATCGGAAGCGTGACGCAAAAATTTGGGAGATTGTTCTTCAGAAGAAATATAAGCAAAACGAATACCATTTGTGTAACCTTTATCTGCACCGTTTAAAACATCATTTTCCCAAACTACACTAAAAATACCTTTATCATTTTCTGCAGTTTTCGGCTTTTCTAATTCTTTAGCGAATAAAGGCTGAGCTTGTAAAATCAGCAACAGCACTATTGTAAATTTTGTGAATAATTTCATGCCTGTCCAAATTTTAATTAATGTTGGAATTTCAATTATAGACGGCTACAAACCAAGCATCCCGTTTCAAACCTTACCATCTTAAGACCGAAGTATTTTTTTAAAAAAATTAAGGAGGTCAAAATGCGTAAAATAAAATCCGCAGCTATTTCATTAGCTTTAATCACCACCCTTTCCTCTCAATTAATTTCCTGCGGTTACATATTACATCCCGAACGCAGAAATCAAAAATCCGGACATGTTGATTGGGCGATTGTTGGCCTTGATGCAATCGGTCTTTTATTTTTTATAATTCCGGGATTAATTGCCTTCGGCGTAGATATTGCCAGCGGCACAATTTATATGTCTTCGAATAATAACTTTTCTAATCTTGAATTTCAGGAATATAAAAAGATAAAAATCAAAGGCGAAGTGAATGAAGAAAATATCATCACAGCAATTAAAGAAAGCACCGGAATTGTGATTGATTTCGATAATCCGAATTTAAAAATTATTCGCGATGACCAATTAAAATCAAAATTGGTCTTCAAATAGAGAAATATACAAAAATAGATCCTGAACTTGTTTTCAGGATGTTATTTATTCTTCCTCTCTTTCTTCCGCCTTACTTCTCTTCTTTTTTGACTTCATCATCATGATGGCAAGAAAAGCCAGCGCCCACATTAACAATATAATTCCAAAAGCTACTTTAGCCACTCCCATCGCTGCTCCGGCGATAGTTGTGAATCCAACCAAACCGGCAACAATTGCGATAACCAAAAAAATAATTGCCCAGTTTTTTATAATTTTCCTAAATTTAGTTTAAGGTTTTATCGAGCGATTTTTTTTCTTATTTGATTAATATTTTCTTTCCACTTAGGGGCTATAACGAAACTAACGGGATAACAATTTTATGTTTGTCCACTGTCCCATTATGAACTTTAATTCTCATTTTATGAATCCATCCACAATTGCTGACGCTCACGCCCGTATCGCGCCATATATTCACCGCACGCCGCTTCTTTCTTCATCAATTTTGAATGATTTTTTGGGTCATGAAATAATTTTCAAAGTTGAAGGTTTGCAAAAAATCGGCGCTTTTAAAATTCGTGGCGCGCTGAACACTTTATTAAAACTAAAAGAAGAAGGAAATTTACCGCAAGAAGTTGTAGCCTTTAGTTCAGGAAATCACGCACAGGCTGTGGCTTTGGCAAGTAAAATTCTGGGAATAAATTCAACAATTGTTTTGCCATCATTTACTTCGCCAATTAAGCAGCAAGCCACTGCCAGCTATGGCGCAAGAATTATCAACACCGCAACCCGCCGTGAAGCGGAAGAAAAAACTGCCGAAATAAAAGCTCAAGGCGCATATTTTATTCACCCATTTGATAATGATGATGTAATCGCCGGACAAGGAACCTCTTGCTTCGAAGCCTTGCAAGATGGAGCAAATCCAGATGCAATTTTTGCTACTTGCGGCGGAGGTGGTTGGATTTCTGGAACTTTTTTAGCGAAAGAACTTTTGGCGCCAAAAGTTGCAGTTTTTGCCGGCGAGCCTTTACAAGCGAATGACGCGGCACGCTCTTATAAAAGTGGTGAGATTTTTAAATTTAATGATTCGCCACCAACTATTGCCGATGGAGCCCGCGCGCCGGAGATTTCAGAACGCACTTTCAAATATCTAAAACAATTAAATGGCTTTTACGAAATTGATGAAGATCAAATAATTTATTGGACGCAATGGTTGATGAATTTGTTGAAAGTTGTTGTCGAACCAACTTCGGCAGTGTCGATGGGAGCAGCGTTTGAGTGGTTAAAAACTCAGAAAACTAAACAACGGGTTTTGGTTATGTTGTCAGGTGGAAATATCGCGCCAGAAACTTATCGCGCGATTTGGGAGAAAAATTATTTGGATGTGGTGCCAAAAGATTTAGATATCGATTTCGTAGCTATATCGAATAGATCCTGAATCAAGTTCAGGATGACGGAGTTTTTGTTAGGCTTTATCCTCCCCAGATCGTCATCCTGAACTTGATTCAGGATCTATTCGATGTACATACAAGATAAATTCTACTTCATCAAACTCTGAATCCTTCTCGAAAAATCTTTCGCATCTTTAATCGGCTCATCTTCCATCACGCAGGCCAAATCAAATAAGGTAAAAATCGTGTCACGAATTTCAGATTTTTTCGCCTCATCAGCATAATTTTCATTCATCGATTTGACGATCAAATTTAGCGGATTAATTTCAAAAATCTTCGCGGTTCCCGCCTGAATTTGTTTTTGTTCCAACAAAAATCTCTCCAAACGAATATCCATCGAACCCGCATCTACAGCCAAACAAACCGGACTATTAGTTAGTTTTTTAGAAATTCTGACATCTTTAATTTTATCACCCAAAACTTCGCGGATAAAATTTAGCAAACCTTCAAACTGACTCGTAGTTAGGTCTTTAATTTCAGACTCTGGCTCTTTTTCTTCTTCATCTTTTTGCGGCACTTTATCGATATTTTCCACATCAACATCGTGACGATTAATTGAACAAAATTCTTTTTCTTTATAAGGCAGCGCAACCGTTACCCAAAATTCATCAACTGCGTCAGTTAAAAATAATACTTCGATATCTTTCTTCAAAAAAATCTCAAGTTGCGGAGAAGATTGAATTTTTGCAACCGACTCGCCAGTTAAGAAGAAAATCTTATCTTGCCCAGCTTTGGCGCGGTCTAAATATTGCGCCATTGAAATTAATTTGTCGGGAGATTTTGAAGAATTGAAGCGACAAATTTCTAGAATTTTTTCTCTAAATTCCGAAGATTCGCAAAGTCCTTCTTTCAAAACTGCGCCAAAATTATTCCAGAATTTTAGATATTCTTCCTCATTTTCATTGGCCTTTTTCTTCAATTCGGAAAGCACTTTATTGACAATCGATTTTCTAATTTTATCCAAAACCAAACTATGCTGCAAAGTTTCGCGGCTGATATTTAGCGGCAAATCATCAGAATCAATCAAGCCACGCAAAAAGCGCATGCAAGCTGGAACCAACTCTAATTCCTCGCTGATAAAAACTTTTTTAACGTAAAGTTTTACTGACGATTTTCGATCAGGGTGAAATAAATCAAATGGCTTTGTTGATGGAATAAAAAGCAAATTTGTGTAAGTAACAATTCCTTCAATTTTGCTATGAATTGTCATAAAAGGATCGCCCGGCAAATGCGAAATATGTTTGAAAAAAGCCTGATATTGTTCGGAGGTAATTTCATCTTTTGGCTTAGTCCAAAGCGCGGCGGCGGAATTTAGAAGTTCAATTTTTGCGCCGGCTTCCAAATTTTCAGGAATGAATTCAATCTTGAAATTGATGTGATCGGAATAAGTTTGAACCACATGTTTAATGTGAAAACGATCGAGAAAATCTGACGCATCATCTTTTAAATGCAGGATAATTTTTGTACCGCGCGGCGTATTTTCTAAAGCCTCTGCAACCTTAAAATTAGAGCTGCCGTCTGATTCCCAAACATGGGCTTTTTCTTCATCGAATTTCCGCGAAATCACTTCAACTTTATTGGCAATCATGAAACTGGAATAAAATCCCACGCCAAATTGTCCGATTAAATGAACATCTTTTTGTTTGTCTCCGGTTAAAGATTTTATAAAATTTTCAGTTCCTGAACGCGCAATAGTTCCGAGGTTTTGAATCAATTCTTCGCGATTCATGCCAATGCCATTATCGCTTAAAATTAAAAGTTTTTTGGCTTTGTCAGTGGTGATTGTAACTTTTAACTCATCATCATTTTTAATAATTTCTGAATTTTGCGCCGCCAAATAACGCAGCTTGTCGCAAGCATCGGCGGCGTTAGAAATTAATTCGCGCAAAGCCACGTCTTTATTGGCGTAAAGCGAATTAATCATCAGGTTTAAAACTTTTCCAACTTCAACGTCGAAGTTAAATTCTTGTGCTTTTGTCATGTTTTGATTATTTGTTTAGAAATTTAAATTCTTCGATCAGATAGTTGCAGATAAGATTTTTTCAATTACCCATTTTTTAAAAAATATGTCTAGAACCAATATTTCCTCCAATAATTCGTCGGCAACAGAAACAATTCCTGATTCTTTAAGAGAAATTTTCGTCACCAAAGGTTACGATTCAGGATCTCATTATAAAAAAAACGGGATAGAATATACAATGGCACTGTCGCAAACCCAACCCCCAAATCCCCTCTAAAATCCTCTCGCTTTTCTGAATTATTTTCTTGTTATTAATAGTGGTTAGAGCTAGTGTTCTCTAGCGCTGTTGGCTGATTTGTTTTTTGTGAATTAGTCTGA
>CAIZZE010000076.1 GCA_903937405.1 uncultured Alphaproteobacteria bacterium
TGTCGAAGGGTGATTTAAGTCCGAAACCTTAAATATCACCCTTCGACAGGCTCAGGGTGACATCGAGTATTTTTATTTCGGGTTTTTTCTGGACAAAAATCAGTCGACAAATAACTTCTAAATTCATCATCATTTTTAATTTACTTTCCAAAAATTTCCAAAATGCTCCAACAAAAATCAATCTCGCGGATCATATTGCTGCATCTAATCGCGATTTTGTTTGTGATTATGAATGTGTCTGACATCAGAATTGCTGGTCTTTCCGAATTAATTCCGCTTTTTGACCTGATGATTATTTTCTATTTCGGAATCTTCAAAAACGCTTTTTCAATCTGGTTTATTTTTATACTCGGAATTTGGAACGACGCCTTAAACGGCGCGCCTCTCGGAACCACGGCTTTATGTTATATTCTGCTGATCAAATTATTTTTGCTGCTTAACAACAAAATGATTATTAAAGAAAATTTCATCCAGATTTGGCGCCAGTTTGTGGCATTTTGTTTTTTATTTTTATTGATGAAATACACCATTTTATCCGCCTTCAACGGCGAATTTTTAAATGTAATTACGCCGATTGTGCAATTTATATTATCGTCAGTGCTTTACATCTTGATGCATAAGTTTTTCGACTATTTAAGTCAAAAATTGTTAGAGGATAATTAGTGCTTCGCGACATCCGCAAAAACAAAATTTTTAATCGCCGCGCCTTGGTTTTAGGAAGCGCGCAATCAGCTTTGGCCGGTGCTTTGGTAATGCGTTTGAGCTATTTGCAATTATGGAAACATGAAGAATATTCTATCCAATCCGATTCAAACCGCATTAAGCCAGTAATTAATCCAGCGCCGCGCGGAACTGTTGTTGATCGCCACGGATTTCCTCTTACCAAAAATGACAGCAACTATCGTCTTTTGCTTTATCTTGATCGCAAAAGAGATGTCGATGAATTGGTCGCCAAGCTTACGGAAGTACTTGATTTAAGTGACGAAGCTAAAAATGTTTTTATCACTAAAATCAAAAATGCTCGTCGCAAAAGCATTATTTCTTTGATGGATAATTTGGGTTGGGATGATTTGGCGCGCATTGAAACCAACGCTCATTTATTGTCCGGTGTTTCAATCGAAAGTGGTATTATGCGCCGTTATCCTTATCCGTCTGAAACTGCGCATTTCTTGGGTTATGTTTCACTTCCTTCCGAAAAAGAGATTGATGAAAATGAACAAAATCTTTTTATGCATCCTGATTTTCGTATTGGAAAATTTGGCTTGGAGAAAACTTTTGACGAACCTTTGCGCGGCAAATATGGTGTAAAATATGTTGAAGTTAACGTGCATGAAATTCCGCTGCGAACTCTTTCAATTAAGCCGCCGGTTGAAGGCTCGCGTTTGCATTTAACGATTGATTTCGGGTTGCAAAAATATGTTACCGAAAGAATTAAAGATGTTGTTGCTTCAGCCATAGTTTTAAATGTCAAAACCGGTGAAATTTTAGCTTATGCTTCGAGCCCAACTTTTGATCCTAATAATTTCGTTGAAGGCGTTTCCAGAGAATATTGGAGCCAAGTAAACAACGATCAACACAAGCCGCTAAGCAATAAACCAATTTCTGCAACTTATCCGCCGGGTTCAACTTTTAAATTAATGGTGGCTTTGGCGGGACTTGAAAGTGGTTTTAATCCAAATACCAAAGTTTTTTGCAATGGCTCTTATCAATTCGGCAAAAGAGCCTTTCATTGCTGGAAGGAAGAAGGTCACGGATCTTTGGATTTAATGGGCGGAATCATGCATTCCTGCAATACTTATTTTTTCACTTTAGCCAATCAAATTGGTTATGAAAAATTTACCGAAATGGCGAAGCGTTTTGGTTATGGCGAAAAAATCGATATTTCTCTTTATGGCGGAAAAGTTGGAAATGTTCCATCTGACGAATGGAAAAGAAAAGTTCTCAAACAACCTTGGGTTGGCGGTGACACTTTAAACACCGCGATCGGACAAGGTTTTGTTTTAGCGACACCTCTGCAAATGGCTTTAGTTACGGCGCGAGTTGCCAATGGCGGAATCCCGATCAAGCCTTATTTGGTGCGCAACCACAATATTTTTAAACAATTTGACACTTTAAAAAACGAACCTCTGGTTTCAGAAGCGCATATTAAATTTGTTCAAGAGGGGATGCGTCGCGTAGTTAACGAACCGGGCGGCACGGCTTATGGAAAAAGAATTGAAATTAAAGGCTTCGAAATGGCGGGTAAAACCGGAACTTCGCAAGTGGTTTCCAAGCGCGAAAAAGAAATGTCGAAAGAAGAAAATATTACCAATGCCAATCACGCAATTTTCGTTGGCTTTGCGCCGGTTGAAGATCCTAAATATGCAATTTCAGTTGTAGTTGAACATGGTGGAAGTGGCTCTGGAACTGCGGCGCCAATTGCTAAAGATATTATGATGGAAGTTCAGGGTTTGAACAAAAATCCTTTTGCTAAAAGTTAGTAGCGATTTTTACTTAATTCTTGCTTGCACTTTGTTTTTGAATTTCTAAATTGCGCGCCCTTCTTGGAAAGGCTCTCTCCTATTTAAAACTTCTTTTTTAAAATGAAAAACACAGGAAAAATCACGCAGGTAATTTCTGCGGTTGTGGACGTAGAATTTGAAAACGGTGAAATGCCGGCGATCTACAACGCTCTTGAATGCCTAAATAATGGCAAAAAATTGGTTCTTGAAGTTGCTCTTCACATTGGTGAAAAAACCGTTCGTACAATCGCGATGGATTCAACTGAAGGCTTAACTCGCGGCGCTGAAGTTATCGACACTGGGCGCGCAATTTCTGTTCCAGTTGGTGAAGCAACTCTTGGTCGCATCATGAACGTAATTGGTGAGCCAATTGATGAAAAAGGTGCGATTGAATCTGCAGAATTAAATCCAATTCACGCTCCAGCTCCTGAGCTTGTTGATCAAGCAACTGACACTGAAATTCTTGTAACTGGTATCAAAGTTATCGACCTTTTAGCTCCTTATTCTAAAGGTGGAAAAATTGGTTTGTTTGGTGGTGCTGGTGTTGGTAAAACAGTTTTGATTATGGAATTAATCAACAACGTTGCTAAAGCGCACTCTGGTTATTCAGTGTTTGCAGGTGTTGGTGAAAGAACTCGCGAAGGAAATGATCTTTACCACGAGATGATTGATTCTGGTGTAATTGACATTAAAAATTTAAAAAATTCAAAAGTAGCACTTGTTTACGGACAAATGAACGAACCACCTGGAGCCCGCGCCCGCGTTGCTTTGACTGGTCTTACTCAAGCTGAATATTTCCGTGATAAAGAAGGTCGCGACGTACTTTTCTTCGTCGATAATATTTTCCGTTTCACGCAAGCTGGTTCTGAAGTTTCGGCATTGTTGGGTCGTATTCCTTCAGCTGTAGGTTACCAACCAACTCTTGCGACAGAAATGGGTATGATGCAAGAACGCATTACCTCAACTAAACGTGGTTCAATCACTTCAGTTCAAGCAATTTACGTTCCGGCTGACGACTTAACTGATCCAGCTCCAGCGACTTCATTTTCGCATTTGGATGCTACAACAGTTCTTTCTCGTCAAATCGCTGAAATCGGTATTTATCCAGCGGTTGATCCACTTGATTCAACTTCGCGTATCCTTGATCCGCGCATCGTTGGTCAAGAACATTATGATGTTGCTCGTGAAGTTCAAAAAACTTTGCAAGCTTACAAATCTTTACAAGATATCATCGCCATTCTTGGTATGGATGAACTTTCTGAAGAAGATAAACTTACAGTTGCTCGTGCGAGAAAAATTCAACGTTTCTTGTCACAACCTTTCCACGTTGCTGAAGTTTTCACTGGTGCGCCAGGAAAATTAGTAGCTTTGAAAGATACTGTGAGCAGCTTTAAAGAAATTCTTTCTGGCAAATATGATTATCTTCCTGAATCAGCTTTCTACATGGTTGGCGGAATTGATGAAGCAATTGCTAAAGGCGAAAAACTTTTGAATGAATCAAAATAGTTTCATGGCTAATTTAAATCTCGAAATCATCTCTCCAAAAGGCATTCTCTTCCAAGGAGAATGCCATATGACAACCGTTCCTTCAGTTGAAGGTGAAATGGGTGTTATGTTTGGTCATGAATCAGTTGTAGCAGCTCTTAAAGCTGGTGTAATCACGATTTATGATGACAAGCAAGCTATTGTTAAAACCATTGAAATTCATGGTGGTTTTGCCGAAGTGCAAAATAACAAGAAACTGTTGGTGCTGGTTGATTAATTTTTTGAAAAAAATTTGGTTACAAAAAAAGCCTTAGGAAAATTTTCCTAAGGCTTTTTTTATTTGTACATAATCAAACTTTTCGCAATTCTAATTTTTTTTTGTGAAATTTTTTTCTTCATTTATGGTTACAGCCTGTTCCGTGCATGTGAGCCTTTATGGTTTTTTGATCTCTAGAACGATTTTTAGGTTTTGTGCTAGGAAGCTGAAATTGGGATAACATTAGAGTAGAATCGCCGCAAAGAATCGGGCTTACATTCTCTTCATCAGACTTTTTCTCTTCTGGTAAATCAGTTTGTGTCGATTGATCAATTAAATTTGAGCCGATCTCGGGATCAATAAAATCAGTATTTTCCTCAACTCTTGCAACATCAACCTCTGGAGCAAAGGTAGTAGAATTGCACTTATTAAACCAACCACCAACTACTGCTTTAGTTGCTGTAACGTAAGAGCTAGTTAAATCGGCAGCGTAAGCTAGATAGTTTGCTGGTGTATGAGTAATGCCATCAAACATTTTTGAACCCATTTGCGCATAGGCCAAAAATGGCGCTACTGCTATTCCTAAATGAGTTGAATTTTCGGCAAGATTAAATCCAGCAAAAAAATCTTTGAAGGATTCTGTTATTTCGGCCCCTCCTCCCATGTTTTGATACATTTGATCAAGATGAAGCCACTCAAAAAGATGATCTGGAAAATTCGTAACATAATCCGAATAAACCTCTTCTTCGCCAGTTGCAGATTTATAAATTGCACTTGCTGAATATAAGGCTCCGATAACCGTAGCCGCTAAAAGCACTTGTTGACCTGTTGGCATGTGGGGCAAAGATTCTTTTACTCTTTCCTCAAAAGAAACCAAGCCATTGTAAGATCTACAATAAAATGCTGCACTCTTTGCTTCTTTTGAAGGCTCAGCGAGCAAGATCGCGTCACAGGCGAAATGATCGCAAAACTCATGTAAAAATTGCTTAACTCCACTAGCTGGGTTTTTATCTTCGTATACTTCAAAATAAGCTTTGATCATCTTAAAGCTATCGCGCAAAGTTTGCCCAAAATCCTCTTGAAACAATTTATTTATCTGAGCTGGATTTTCTTTTAATTCAGCAATTAAGGACTCTAATCTACTTTTTAAATTGTTTTCTAAATCATTATCTTGGTAAGCCAACTGATGCTTTCTTAGACCGATCCACATTCCATCTTCATCTATTAAAGATTTGGCTCGTTTTAAAATATTAAGTGTTTTGGCAAAATCTTCTTTTTTAAAAGATCCAGAAAATTGATGTTCAACTTCTTGACGCTCAACTTCATTTTCAACCTCTTCGATATCTTCTCGCTGCATTTCCACATCGCCCAGATTAAGCAATTGACTTTGAGAAGCGCCATTTTCCGACTTAAAATAATCATAAATAGGTTTCAGTTTTGAATATGCCGAGTCGTATGCTGCAACTGTTGCAAAAGCTGGCGCCGCTAAAATAAATGAGTGAGATAAATTTTCTAAAACTCCATTTACCAAAACAAAGAATGCCGCCGCTTCAGTTGAAGCACCAATATTATCGCGTAACTTATTGGCGTTTTCTTGATCACCGCAAGATCGCAAAACCATTTGCGCCGTTCCTAAAGTTAATCCGACAACCGCGAGAGATGGGGCTGCTTTGTAAAGTGATCCGGCAACTTCAGCTAAAGGATCCACAGCATCCTTAAATCCCAAATCCACTAACTTTCCGGCTTTTGTTAAAGCTGTTTCTTGACTTGCCAATATCACATCGGCCTTGGCGCGAGTGCTGCCAAGATTAAATTTATGCACCAAATATTTTTTAGCATTTGGCATTTCAAAGGTCTCACCAACAAGCTTTTTTCCCGAAAGAGATTCTGAAATTTTAAAATGCTTGTTAAAGTCAAAGGTTCTTTGCGATACAAAGCCCGCACCGCCACTTAATTGATCCTGAGCTTTTTGTACTGCAGCAAGAACAATAAGATGATCTCGATGCTCCTGATTTTTAACATCAAAACCTTCACCAAAAACTGTTTCAATTGCCTCGCGAATCTTTTCTTGGGCAATTAAGAAATTTCCGGCCATATGAAAATGTTCATCACCTTGTCCATGATCATGACCGCATGAAGCTTGAGAAAAGTTGCTATCCAGCGCTTGCCAGAAAGCATCGGATGAATTGACTATTGCCAGTTCATCCTGCATTAATTTTAAATTCATTTTTGTTAATTATTTGTTTTCCATTCAGGGAAAGGATCTCTGAGCTTCTTCCACGAGACTTTACCAAGCTGCATTTGCTCATTTGTTACCAAGCAATCATCAAGAATTTTCGTAAGATTTTTCTTGTCCATATTGATTCCGATCAGAACAATTTCTTGTCTGCGATCGCCATGTTGTCCGCTAAAATTCTTTTTAATTTCATATCTTGATTCTACATCTTCCGGCCATTGTGATTTAGGAACAGCATCCCACCAAAGCCCAGCCATTTCGTTTCTGCAAATTGCTCCAGCCTGCGACCAATTTCCCGCGTAATCATATCTAGTAGCAAGCCAAAATAATCCTTTTGAGCGAATAACACCCGGCCATTCTTGATCGATTAATTGTTTGAATTTTTCAGGATTAAAAGGTTTTTTAGCGCGATAAACGAAGCTGGTAATTCCGTATTCAAGTGTTTCCGGAACATGTTCGCCTCTGATTTCTTTGAGCCAACCCGGAGCTTTACTTGCCTCTTCAAAATTAAAAAGCCCGGTTCCAAGAACTTCATTTAAATCAACTTGTGAGAATTTTGATGTGATAATCTTTGCTCTTGGATTAAATTTCTTAATTATTCCGTTAAGCATTCCCATTTCATCATCGCTAACCAAATCAGCCTTGTTAAGAATGACGACATCACAAAACTCAATTTGCTCGATTAGTAGATCGACCAACTTTCGATCGTCACCTTCACCAGCAGATTCTCCGCGATCAGATAAAGAATCGGTTGAGCTATAATCTTTTAAAAAATTATAGGCATCTACCACCGTCACCATAGTATCAAGAGTAGCGATATCAGAAAGACTGACTCCATTTTCATCTTCAAAGGTAAAAGTTTCTGCAACTGGCAAAGGTTCAGAAACGCCTGTTGATTCAATTAATAAATAATCAAAACGGTTTTCTTGCGCCAGTCTTGAAACCTCTTTAAGCAAGTCTTCGCGCAAGGTGCAACAAATGCAGCCATTGCTCATTTCAACAATTTTTTCTTCGGTTTTGCTTAAAGCAGCTCCGCCATTTTTAATCAATTCGGCATCAATATTTACCTCACTCATGTCATTAACAATCACCGCAACTTTTTTGCCTTCACGGTTATTTAAAATGTGATTAAGAAGAGTTGTTTTGCCTGAACCAAGAAAGCCCGAAAGAACAGTCACAGGAAGCTTAATTTTTTTCTGATAATTGATATCCATAACTTATAAATTTGATAAATAAATGCAATGTTATAACATAACATAAGCATTTTCTTTTTCAAAGTCAATAATTTACAATTTTTTCTTCTGGGATTATGAATTTTTTGAGGCTAGAGTTGAGATAGAAATTTTTCTGACAAAAAACAAAAAGTTAAAAATGAAAAAAAATCATAATCACAAAGAATGCAGCAAAAGGGTCATAAAAAATGCAAAAGAAATTTGTCTCGAGGGCTCTCTAAATTTAACGCCAATAAGAAAAAAAGTTTTAGAAATAATAGCTTCAAACCACAAACCAGCGCGCGCCTATGATATTTTAGCCAAACTAAAAGAAGAGGGATTTTCTGATAAGCCTCCTACAGTTTATAGAGCGTTAGATTTTCTAATGGAAAACAAAATGGTTCATAAGCTAAACACTATAAATGCTTATGTTGCTTGTTTTAATGATCAGGCTGAAGAAATTTCCTGTTTTTTGATATGCGAAAAATGTCAAGATATTGAAGAATTTCAGGATGAAGGAATAATTAAGGCTATGACCAATATCGGCAAAAATAAAAACATCGATGTTAAAAATGTTAATTTAGAGATAAGCTTTAAGTGTGATAATTGCTAGACACTGTCAGCTAATTATTTCTGACCCATATTTCCCCTATTTTTGCTTATTTTTTGACAAAAATATGCCAAAATCTGTGCCAGAAATAATTAGCTAACAGCGTCTAAACGGGGACGATCTGAAAACATCCAACAATTTTTCATAAAATCTAATTTATGGCGTTAATCAAAGCTGACATCGCAAACATTTTCCTAATGATAATCTCTGCCATTCTGGCGCTGCTTTTGCCGTTTGAGCTATTTCTAATCTCTTACGCAATCCTAGGCCCACTTCATTATTTAACTGAAATTTTCTGGCTGCATAAAAAGCAATATTTTGTGCCTAGAAAGAAAGATTATTTGCTGCTTTTAGTTGTTAGCATTATTATCGCAGCTTTGGTTTTATTGATAAATCTGTGGCCATTATTTAAAGATTTAGCTTCGGTTGAAAATTTCTTTAACGCTGAAAAATTAGATAAAAATGAGGTCCAAAACGAAATTTATTCATGGGCGCCAGCTCTTATTTTTCTAGCTTTCGCAACTGCTTTTATTGCAACTTTTGTGAAAGATTGGTGGTTTAGAACCAATGCTTTTGTGGTGACAATAATTCTGCTTTTAATTTTTAAAGGAACTTGGACTTACGGTGTGATTTTTGGCATTTTGCTCACAACCGTAATTCATGTTTGGCTATTTACCGGAATTTTTATTTTATCAGGTGCGATCAAAAACAGAGCGCTTTCTGGCTATATTTCTTTCGCAGTTTTTCTGCTTTGCTCAACATCTTTTTTATTCATTTCGCAAAGCAATTATATTGCCGGAAAATATGCGGCAGAAATTTTTCAGGGTGGAAATTTTGGACTTAACGAAATTATTTTTCGAATTTTCAATATTCCTTTTCAACAACAAGATCTGATTTATTCCAGCCTTGGAATCAAGATTCAAAGCTTTCTAGCCTTCGCTTACACTTATCATTATTTAAACTGGTTTTCAAAAGTTGAGATCATCAAGTGGAATAAAGTGCCGCAGAGATTTTTAATTGCTTCTGCGGTGATATGGATTTCGTCAATCGCTCTCTATGTTTATGACTATAAAACCGGATTTTATTTTCTGCTTTTTTTAAGCATGATGCATGTTTTTTTGGAATTTCCTTTGAATTTTCATTCGATCAGATCGGTGTTTGCGAGAAGTAAAATATAGTTGATTGATTAATATTTTTAAATCACCCGTCTGACTGCTGGCGCAGTCATCCACCCTCTTTGTCAAAGAGGGCTTTTAAGACCCGAACTCGGAATTAAGACCCTCTTTGACAAAGAGGGTGTCTCAATCGCAATAGCGATTGAGACGGGTGATTTATTTATACTTACTCTTTCTTGTCGTCTTTTACTTCTTCATATTCCGCATCAACAACTTTTTCAGATGAAGCAGAATCATTTGTTGAAGATTGCTTTTCAGTACTTGCAGATTCTGCTCCAGCATTTCCACTCGCGCCAGCTTGTGAAGCTTTATAAATTGCTTCACCCAACTTCATTGAATTTTGCACCAAACCTTCAGTTGCAGTTTTCAATTCTGAAGCAGTTACTTCTGGTTTAGCCATCAAATCTTTTAAATTTTGGATTTCAGTTGTAAGTGCAGATTTAGTCGCTTCATCAACTTTGTCGCCATGTTCTTTTAAAGATTTTTCAGTTTCATAAACCGTTGCATCAGCTTGGTTTTTAGCTTCGATAAATTCTTTTTTGGCTTTATCCAAAGAAGCATTTGCTTCTGCATCTTTCACCATTTTCTCAATATCAGCGTCAGATAAACCGCCGGAAGATTGAATGCGAATTTGTTGTTCTTTATTGGTTGCTTTATCTTTCGCAGAAACTTTCACCACGCCGTTAGCATCAATATCAAAAATAACTTCGATTTGTGGCATGCCGCGAGGCGCTGGAGCAATTCCTTCTAAATTAAATTCGCCAAGTAATTTATTATGAATCGCAATATCGCGCTCCCCCTGGAAGACTTTAATCGTAACCGCAGTTTGGCTGTCCGCTGCAGTTGAGAATACTTGGCTCTTATTGGTTGGAATTGTTGTATTGCGATCGATCAAGCGAGTGAAAACGCCGCCCGCAGTTTCAATTCCCAAAGAAAGCGGAGTTACGTCTAAAAGAAGAACATCTTTTACGTCGCCTTGTAAAACCGCAGCCTGAATTGCAGCACCAATCGCCACAACTTCATCTGGGTTAACTGATTTATTTGGCTCTTTACCAAAAAGTTTTTTCACAGTTTCGATAACTTTCGGCATGCGTGACATACCGCCAACTAAAATAACTTCATGAATATCAGAAGCTTTCAAGCCAGCATCTTGCAATGCATTTTCACAAGGTTTGATGGTGCGCTGAATTAGATCATCAACTAATTGCTCAAGTTTGGCGCGGGTCAATTTCACATTTAAGTGTTTTGGTCCAGACGCATCAGCAGTGATGTAAGGCAAGTTAATGTCAGTTTCCATCAAAGTAGAAAGTTCGATTTTAGCTTTTTCTGCAGCTTCTTTCAAACGTTGAAGAGCTAGTGGATCTTTGGATAAATCAACGCCGGTATCTTTTTTAAATTCGTCAGAAAGGAATTGTAAAATTCTCATGTCGAAATCTTCACCACCAAGGAAAGTGTCGCCATTGGTTGATTTAACTTCAAAAACTCCGTCGCCAATTTCAAGAATTGAAACGTCGAAAGTTCCGCCGCCCAAATCGTAAACGGCAATTGTTTGGCCACCTTTTTTCTCAAAACCGTAAGCAAGCGCTGCAGCTGTTGGTTCATTGATGATGCGCAGAACTTCAAGACCGGCGATTTTTCCGGCATCTTTTGTTGCTTGGCGTTGTGAATCGTTGAAATAAGCCGGAACCGTGATTACAGCTTTAGTAACAGTTTCACCCAAATAGCTTTCGGCGGTTTCTTTCATTTTCATCAAAATGAAAGCTGAAATTTGGCTTGGAGAATATTTTTCACCTTTAATATCAACCCATGCATCACCATTGGCTGAAGGTACGATGTTGTAAGGAACAAGAGCTTTGTCTTTTTGAGTTGTCGGATCTTCGAATCTTCTTCCGATCAATCTTTTAATACCAAAAACAGTATTTTGTGGATTGGTAACAGCTTGTCTTTTAGCAGACGCGCCAACGGCTCTGTCACCATTTGTTAAAAAGCCGATGATTGAAGGAGTTGTTCTAACACCTTCTGAATTTTCAATAACTTTGATATTTTTGCCTTCCATGATTGCCACGCAAGAATTGGTGGTTCCCAGGTCGATCCCGATTACTTTACTGCCCATAAAATTATTTTTTTGATTGATTGAAGAAATGAATAAGCGTGAAATTTGAGGGTTATTTAAGAATCGCTTTTTGGATTACAAGAGCGTAAAAAAAGAATCTGGAAAAAATAAATTTTTAATCTCATGAAAAAATCATTTTTAAGCTGTTTTGCCTTTTTCATAATGCTATGCACAAATGTTGCAGCGCATGATGATGGCGGTTATTTGCCTTTGGGTGACGGCCATATTTCAACTTCACCAAAAGTTGGATATATTTATTCCTGCCAGACACATTTTAGCCAGAATGCTGGCGGCGCTTTTAAATCAGGTGACTGGATTTCGGGTGATAAATGGAATCCAAATGCTAAACCAAAAGTTCAGGGAAATGTAACGTGGCCCAATCATTTTTTTACTATTTCAACTGAGGGAAATAAGCGTATCGTAACCTCAAATGATTTACCGGATCATCCAACCGGAATTTTCCCAATTGGCTATTCTGATCCCGCTTATTCCTTTGACCAAAATCCTAATTCAATTATCAAACAATCAATTGCACTAACTATGGATTTAAATCCAAAATTAGCCGACAAGCCTTCATGTCTGCCAATGGGAATGATTGGAATTGCCTTAACCGGAATTGCGATTTTTAACGGCCTTGATGGAATGGGTCGTGATGCAGCAGCACATGAAATTCAAGATTCGTGCAACGGACATCCAGAAAAAAATGGCGCTTACCATTATCATAATTTGAGTCCTTGCATGAAAGACAAAAGTGGCAAGCAAGGTAAACATAGTGATCTTGTGGGATATGCTTCCGATGGTTTTGGAATTTACGGGCAATTTGGTGAAAATGGAAAATCCTTAACTAATAAAGACCTTGATGTTTGTCACGGACATACGCATTTAATCTCGTGGAATGGCGTTCCGCAAGAGATTTACCATTATCATGTAACTAAAGAATATCCTTATACGCTGTCATGTTTTCGTGGTAAGGTAAGCCAAAAAATGAAATCGGCAATGCCTGCGAAAGAAGACGGACCATGGCCTCCCAATGGTCGAAGTGGTGATTCTGGAGGGCGCGAAGAAGATCGTAAAATCATGGAAAAAGTGGCGCAGGAATTAAATATTAATTTCGAAGATTTGCGCCAAGCTATGGGCCCGCCACCACCTGATTTTGCAGGAGCAGCGAAGAAGCTGGGAATTAGCGAACAAAAGCTTCACGAGGCTTTTAGAAAAGCTCATAATTAAAAAACACCACAAACCCATGAAATTCAAACCCACACTTTTCATAATTCTTTTTCTTGTCGGTAATTCCTATGCCAATTCTCAGGCCGCCTCAAAACCTCAAATCCAACTCGCAAACATTTATCGTGATGACATTGTAATTACAGATTATTTAGTCAGCGAAAAGCTTGATGGAATACGCGGTTATTGGACTGGAGAAAAATTAATTTCACGCCAAGGTAATGAAATTCATGCCCCAAAATGGTTTATTAAAGATTTTCCCAATGAAGTTTTAGATGGTGAATTATGGATCGCGCGCGGGCAATTCGAAAGAACTTCAAGCATTGTCAGACAAGAAATTCCTAATGATGAAGATTGGCAAAAAGTCAATTTCATGATTTTTGATATGCCGCAAAATCCCGATATTTTTTCCAAACGTTTTGAGGCAATGAAAAAATTAAAAGCTGAGCATTTAAAAGTTATTGATCAATTTAAAGTCGAAAGCCACGAAGCCTTGATAAATCTGCTTGAACGAATAGTTAAAAATGGTGGCGAAGGTTTAATTTTGCATCGCGCAAATTCATTTTACAAAGCCGAAAGAAATGACGATTTATTGAAGTTAAAAACTTTTGAAGATGCCGAAGCGCGGGTTATTTCTTATGTTGAAGGAGTTGGTAAATATCGCGGAATGTTAGGCGCTTTATTAGTTGAAAATGATGATAAAATTCGTTTCAAAATTGGCGGTGGATTTAGCGATGAACAAAGAAAAAATCCGCCAAAAATCGGCGCGATAATTACTTATAAATTTTTTGGAAAAACCAAAAATAACACGCCAAGATTTGCTAGTTTTATGCGGGTGCGTGATGAGATTTGATGCGATTATATTGAGCTAGTAACGCCAAATGTTTTTCAACATCATGAATCCTTAAATAATCCACATTTTTCTTAATCAAATATTTCGAAATAATCAGCGTCTTTTCTGCGCGATCCAAACCTGCGCCATAATCCGAAAAATCAATCGCTTCCAAAAAACTTTTCTTGGAATGACCAACATAAATCGGCAATCCTAAAACTCGAAAATTTTCAATATTTTTTAAAATTAGAATCGATTGCAAAGCATCTTTATTAAAGCCAATTCCCGGATCAAAAATTAGTTGCGATTTTTTAACATTTTTACTTTCCAAATAAGAAATTTTCTCCCTTCCCCATTTCAGAATTTCGTTAATTAAATTTAAATTGCGGTTAATCACTGTATCAGGAATTGCCGGAACTTGCAGGTTATGCATCAAAATTGTTTCAATATTTTTTTCGGCAATAAAATTAACAATTTTTTCATCATTCAAACCACTCACATCATTAATTACATCAACGCCAATTTCATAAGCTTTTTTGATGGTTTCAAAATGATAGGAATCGATGCTTATTTTAATTTTTCTGGCAGATTTTTTTACTTCAGAAATTACAGCGGGAAGAATTTTTTCTAGTCTTTTCCATTCTTCTTCAGTGCCAATTGGTGTGGCTTTTGGTCTGGTAGATTCAGCGCCGACATCAATTCCATCAGCACCTTCAGCAATCATTTTTTTTAAATGATTTAGTGCATTATCAAGAGAGTCAAACTTTCCGCCATCAGAAAATGAATCAGGCGTAACGTTTAAAATTCCGATAATTTTTGGCTTTCTCACCATTTTTTCTCGAATTTTTTACGCAGAATTACCGCCACCAAATTGAATAAAATAAGAATGCCAAGCAGCACCAAAATTGCCGCGGCGGTTTTTTCAGCAAAACCCATTTCTGGGCTGTCAGACCATAAATAAATTTGTACCGGAAGAACAGTTGTTGGATCAGTAAAGTTTTTTGGAATATCAGCGATGAAGGCAATCATGCCAATCATCAATAATGGCGCGGTTTCCCCAAGCGCGCGAGAAACTGCAAGAATAGTTCCAGTCATAATTCCGGGAACAGAAAGCGGTAATAAATGATGCAAAGTAATCTGCATTTTAGATGCGCCCAGAGCGGCCGCGCCATCACGAATTGAACTTGGAATTGAGCGAATTGTATTTCGAGTTGCGATGATAATTACTGGTAAAACTAACATGAATAAAGTCATTCCACCTGCTAAACTAGAAGAGCGCGGCAGGCTCATGAATTGTAAGTACACTGTCAATCCGAGTAATCCGTAAATGATTGATGGAATTGCTGCTAAATTATTAATACTGATTTCAATAATGTCGGTGGCGCGATTTTTTGGTGCAAATTCTTCCAAATAAAAAGCACACATTACACCAATTGGGAAAGCCAGACTTAAGAAAATTGCCATCACTAAAATTGAACCGTTTAAACCAGCGCCAATGCCTGCTATTTCTGGTTCGCGAGAATCAGCAAATTCAAAAAATTTCCAATTAAAAACGGTGCGTAATTGGTTTTTATCAGATAATTCTTTGGCCCATAAAAATTGCCTTTCGTTAAGTGACGAAGAATTTTTATTTTTGAAATACATATCAATTTTTGAAGAAGCGCTGAGCCAAAAAGTTGATTTTTTCCCCAGTAAATCAGGATTTTTTTCTAACTCTTTTTTGAGTTCTAAGTTACTGATTTTGCTGATTAATTGATAAAGTGAATTTATTTCTGCAAGTTCCTTGGCATCAGGAAACTCGGCTTTTAAAGCATCTTTAATATGTTGGCGGTAATCAATTTTTGCGATGTCATTTTCATTGGTCAAATCAATTTCTAAAGCAACTTCACTGCGTAAAAAAGCGCCCGAACTTTTGCTTAAAATCATGCCAAATAACAGTACTAAAAATGTTAAAGAAAATGCGATTGAAATCATCCCAAACGCCTTGAAGCGGAACTCTTTTCTGTGACGTTTTTTAAGGTTTTTAATTTTGTTATTTTTCATTTTAACCGTATTTTTTCTTATAATTTTTAATCACCACCAGCGCTACGATGTTGAAAATGAAGGTAAAAATAAATAATGTTAAAGCGAGTGCAAAAGCGGCTAGAGTCTTTGGACTGTTGAATTCTTGATCACCAACAAGCAAGGTTACAATTTGCGCAGTTGCGGTTGTTACAGAATCAAGCGGGTTAAAAGTTAGTTTAGCAACGAGACCTGCCGCCATTACTACAATCATGGTTTCGCCAATTGCGCGCGAAACTGCTAAAATCACAGCGCCTACAATTGATGGCGTTGCAGAAAGCAAAGCAACTTTTTTAATCATTTCTGATTTAGTGCTGCCAAGCGCTAAAGCGCCGTCTTTCAAAGCTTGTGGCACTGCATTTAAAGCGTCGTCGGTTAAAGATAATATGAAAGGAATAATCATCACGCCCATTACAAAACCAGCAGCAAGAGCGCTTTCTGAAGCGATTTCAATTCCGAAAGAGGCAAAGGCATGTTTAAAAAATGGTGCAACTGTAACTACGGCAAAATAGCCGTAAACAACGGTTGGAACGCCCGCCAAAATTTCTAAAATTGGTTTTAAATAATCGCGGGTTTTAGCTTTGGCATAAAGGCATAAATAAACTGCGCCCATGATTCCAGTTGGAACTGCAACCAACATGGCGATTAAAGTGATGAGTAAAGTTCCAAGGAAAACTGGAACCATGCCGAAAGCGCTGTCGCCAACTGCTTGTTCGGAAGTGATTGCCATTTGTGGATTCCAAGTGGTTCCAAGCAAGAAATCGAGTGGTTTTACAAATTCAAAAAAACGTAAAGACTCAAATAAAATTGAAGCGGTGATGATGATAGTAATTAAAATTCCGATGCCTGCGGTGATAGAAAGGACAATGGTTCCCGCCTTTTCAATATGTTTTTTGGAGTTGAAGTTTTTCTTATAGAAAATTTTAATCAGGAAAAAATTAAGAGCTAAAAATATAGTAACTAAACAATATTTTGCAAAGCTGGAAAAAGAGGTGAAAGTTATTGTGGATGTGAAGATTATCGACCACAGCAAAAAGCAATAAATATAATGAATAGGCAGCGAAGTGAAGCGCAGTTTTTTATCGCTTTGAATTTGTAAATTCAGGCGTAAATTTCTGATATTGCGGTTCAATATTGCGGCTAAAATTACAGCCAAAATCAGGGAGAAAATCAGGAAGTTCATAAATATGCTTGGAAGTAAGATTTTTCAGCATTTTGCAAATTGAGATTTTTAAATCAACTTATGAGAAAAATAAGAATTTTTATTGAAGAAAAAAACCTAAATGAAGGTTTGGAAATTAAAATTTCCGGTAATGATTTTGAATATTTAACCAAAGTAATGCGCCAAAAAGTTGGTGATGCAGTTTTTGTGTTTAATGGCGCAGATGGTGAGTTTGCAGCTAATATTTCAACAATCGAGAAGAAATTTATTACTCTTAAAATTGTTAAAAAAATTGCCGATTTAAGGAAAGCGCCAAACATAACTTTGGCTTTTGCTTTGGTAAAAAATGTCAGAATAGATTTTATTGCCGAAAAGGCCACCGAGCTTGGAGTTTCAACCTTTCAGCCTCTTATTACAAAACGAACAATTGTAGATAAAATTAATTATGATCGTTTCAAATTAAACATTAAGGAAGCTTGCGAACAATGCGAACGAAATGATTTTGCGCAAGTTTTGGAAGTTAAAAAACTGGAAAAATTTTTAGGTGAAAAAGAAGTAGAAAATAAAATATTTATTCTCTGCGATGAGTCGGGACAAGGATTGAAAGCAAGCGAGGTTTTACCTAAAATCAATAATCAAAATAAAGAAATTGTAATTTTAATTGGGCCGGAAGGCGGTTTTGCGCCGGAAGAATTTGAGAAAATGCGTTCGTTAAAAAATCTTTATTCTTTAAGTTTGGGCCCGCGTATTTTGCGCGCTGATACTGCAGTTATTTCTGCTTTAACTCTGGTTCAGGAGTTTTTGGGTGACTTTAATCTTAAATCAAAATTTTAGATGAAAAAATTTTTCTTATTTTTTGTATCAGCGTTGTTTTTTTCTTTATCAGCTTTGGCGCAGGAGGAATTAATCATAAAAACTTTTGATGAAAATTCTTTTGATCTGCGAGAAAAAATTGGCAAAGTTGTGATTGTAAATATCTGGGCGGCTTGGTGTTTGGATTGTCGTAAAGAAATTCCGGTTTTAGATGAGCTTTATCAAGAATATAAAGATCAAGGTCTTGAAATCATTGGCATCAGCATTGATAAAAAAAGAGACCGAAAAAAAGCACTCGCGGTTTCCAAGACGGTTAAATATCCAAATGGAATGTTTGTGGAAGCCTCAAAAATCAGTTTGAAAGAACCAGATGCGATTCCATTAAATTATATTTTTGATAAGAGTGGAAATTTAGTTGCAACCTTGAATGGCGATGGTGGTGAGTTAACGAAGCAGGATTTCGAAAAAGTGATAAAAAAATTACTTAAAAAAGAATAAAATCCGATGTCATGCTGAGCCTGTCGAAGCATGATTCAGGCTTAGGATTTTAACAATCATGCTTCGACAGTCTCAAGCATGACATCGAGTTTAAGTTGCTCCCAATAATGCCGCCGCCTGCATTGTAATATTATCTTTCTTAATATTTTCCGCCGTCTGTTTCGCAATTATCAAAACCGACACATCAATTTCTTGCAAGCTCTGCAATAACTGCGCCGGATCATAAGGAATTTCACTAGTTGTAGATTTAGAATTTTCCGCTTTTTCAATCGCATCAACCGCCAAATTTTGCTGATTAATATCAACGATTAATTGCTGTGTTTCCAAAATATTTTCTGTGATCCCAAGAGCTGAAGAAGCATATTGGCCGTTATATTTGGCATTATAATAATACCAATTATCAAATTTAACTATACATATTAAAAACTACAATTTACAATTCTTCATTTAACCTAAAATGAAGAATTTATGGCAAGAACAAGCTCGGCAATTAGTGATAAATTATTAGAAAAATGTCAAATCACTTTAAAGCAACAAGGAAAAACAGGTGAGATTTCCAGAAGGTTGCAAGCAATAATATCGGCAAAGTATCACAATATATCAAAGGTAGCATCAATATTTGGCGTGACTCGTGTGACAATGATGAGGTGGATAAAAGATTTTGATAAAGAATCAATTGGTGGTCTAGTAGTTAGAAAAGGAAGGGGAAGAAAAAAAATGTTTACCAAAGATTATGAAAGCAAGGTTTATAAAATAA
>CAIZZE010000077.1 GCA_903937405.1 uncultured Alphaproteobacteria bacterium
CTGCACAATGGGAGAAGCTTTGGTTAAACTTTGAGCAGCAGCGATTTTGGATTTTTTGACTAAACCTGTAGCTCCCATAACGCCCGCGATTAGGATTCCGATGATTGCGATGACGGCGGAGAGTTCGATTAGGGTGAAGGCTTTAGGAGAATGTTTGACCATAGAAGAAAGACATTATTTTTAGTGAAGAGATAGTGGGTTGGAAAATGAAAAGAATCGGAGCAGGAGTCAAGTTTTTTTAACAAGTTTGAATCTTGGTTGCCGTGCCTTGTCCAATGGTGAGGTATGTGCATAAAAAAAGGGATTCAAATTTCTTTGAACCCCTTTTTTTAGTTAGCCTATTTCAGAATTTTCTTCCTCTCTGGCTTCGATTGCGGCTACTTCTTCAGCGCGCTTTTCGAGATTAGCAATCTTGCGATATTTGCTGGCCATCAATCCTGTACCTGCAGGGATCAAGCGACCTACGATGATGTTTTCTTTCAAACCTTTCAAGTTATCAAATTTACCTTGAACTGCAGAATCAGTAAGTACGCGAGTTGTTTCCTGGAATGATGCGGCAGAAATAAATGATTTGGTTTGAAGTGACGCTTTAGTGATACCAAGTAACACTGGCGACGATTCAGCCGGTTTCATTTTTTGTGCGATCATTTTGGTGTTGATTTCTTCGAACACGTCACGGTCGATATATTCACCAGCAAGAAGAGTTGTGTCGCCTGAGTTAGTAACTTCAACGCGTTTCAACATCATGTTAAGAATAACTTCGATGTGTTTGTCGTCGATTTTTACACCTTGCATGCGATAAACTTTTTGAACTTCATTCACCATGTAATTGGTGAAAGCTTGCATGCCTAGAATGCGCAGAATGTCGTGCGGAACTGGATTTCCGTCAACTAACACGTCGCCTCTTTTAACCAAATCACCTTCGCCAACGAATAAGTGTTTGGTTTTAGCAATGCTATACTCAACCGCTTCTTTCGATGCATCTTCTGGTCTAACCAAAATACGGCGTTTAGTTTTGTAATCTTTACCAAATTCAACGCGACCGTCAACGTCACTCATTACTGAGGCATTTTTCGGTTTACGGGCTTCAAACAACTCAGCTACGCGTGGAAGACCACCAGTAATATCGCGAGTTTTAGAAGATTCTTTCGGAATTCTGGCAATAACGTCACCAGCTTTAACTTCATCACCGTTAGAAACGCCGATTACGGTATGAATTGACAAAGGATATTCTTTCAAGGCGATGTCTTTACCAACCATGATTGAAAGTCTTGGCTTCAATTCTTGTTTACTATATTGCTTCCAATCCATAACGATCTTGGTTGAAACGCCTGTCGATTCTTCGATTTTTTCACGAAGAGAAACATTTTCAGTTAGATCATTATATTTGATCGAACCGTCAGCTTCGGCTACAACTGGAATGTTGTAAGGATCCCATTCTGCTAAGTGATCGCCTTTTTTGATGTCAGAACCATCTTTATGAGTGATGATTGCACCATAAGGTAATTTATAGCTGTGAATTTCTTTTTGATCTTTATCAAGCAAAGTGATTTCAGAGTTTCTGCTAACTACAACAATTCTACCGTCGCGGTCAATTAGAGTTCCTTTATCAAGGATTCTGATTTTACCATCAGAGATTGCCGAGATTGAAGATTGATCAGTACCACGTTGAGCCGCACCACCAATGTGGAACGTTCTCATTGTAAGCTGAGTTCCTGGTTCACCGATTGATTGCGCTGCAACCACACCGATTGCTTCGCCGATACTAACGATGTTACCTGTCGCCAAGTCACGTCCGTAGCATTTGATGCAAACTCCATCTTTAGTTTGGCAAGTTAGAACTGAGCGAGATTTAAGAGTTTTAACTCCAGATTTTTCGATCGCATCAGATAAAGCTTCGTCAATCATTGTGCCAGCGCGGACAATAACTTTTTTGCCATCAAGAGATTTAACATCTTCAAGAGGAACGCGACCCAAAGCTTGTTCAGAAAGAGCGGCAATTACTCGACCATCATCAATGATAGATTCAAGGATAATACCTTCTTTGGTTCCGCAATCTTCTTCGATAACGATGCAATCTTGAGAAACGTCAACCAGTCTTCTGGTTAAGTAACCAGAGTTTGCTGTTTTTAAAGCTGTATCGGCTAAACCTTTACGAGCACCGTGAGCTGAAATGAAATATTCTAATACGCTCAAACCTTCTTTAAAGTTTGAAGTAATTGGAGTTTCAATAATTTCGCCCGATGGTTTCGCCATCAAGCCACGCATACCTGCAACCTGTTTGATTTGGTTTTCAGAACCTCTCGCACCGGAATCAGCCATCATGAATATTGAGTTGGCAGTAACTGGAGTCGTGAAGGTTGAAATTGCACTCATCATCTCTTTCGAAATTTTGCCAGTACAGCTGGTCCATTCATCAACTACTTTGTTGTAACGCTCACCTGCAGTAATCAAACCTTCGCGATATTGTTTTTCGAGTTTTTTAACTCTATCGAAAGATTCAGTGATATGTTTTTGTTTGCCTTCTGGGATAATCATATCGTCTTTACCGATTGAAATACCAGCGTAGCAGGCGTTTTTAAAGCCTAAAGTCATGATACGATCGCAGAACATAACTGTCTCTTTTTGTCCGCAGTTACGATAAACGGTGTCGATAAGATTAGTTACGGCTTTTTTGGTCATTGCTTTGTTAACAATCTCGAAATCACCTTTCATGGCATTTGGCAAGATGTTATAAAGAGCAACACGTCCCGGAGTTGTTTCGACTTTTTTGAAAGATCTTTCGCCGTCAGCATCTTTGATCGTGAAACGATAAAGAATTTTATCGTGAAGAGCGATGGCTTTTGCATTTAATGCATGACCAAGTTCAAAATCATCAGCTACAGGGCGAGCTTTAGCTTCTGGATAATCTTTATTTTCCATGGTCATGTAGTAAAGACCAAGAATGATATCTTGAGATGGAACGATAATTGGTTTACCGTTTGCAGGGCTCAAAATGTTGTTGGTAGACATCATCAAAGCACGGGTTTCAACTTGCGCTTCGATCGATAGAGGCAAGTGAACGGCCATTTGGTCACCGTCAAAGTCAGCGTTAAAAGCAGCACATACTAGTGGATGAAGTTGAATTGCTTTACCTTCAGTTAGAACTGGTTCAAATGCTTGAATACCAAGTCTGTGTAGAGTTGGTGCGCGGTTTAGAAGAACTGGATGTTCTTTAATAACTTCATCCAAAATATCCCAAACTTCAGATCTTTCAGCTTCGACCATTTTTTTAGAAACTTTGATCGATGGCGATTTTCCGTAAAGTTCAAGTTTTGAATAGATGAATGGTTTGAACAATTCCAAAGCCATTTTTTTCGGAAGACCGCATTGGTGCAATTTCAATTCCGGACCAACTACGATTACTGAACGTCCAGAATAGTCTACACGTTTACCCAGCAAGTTTTGACGGAAACGACCTTGTTTACCTTTAAGCATATCGCTCAAAGATTTGAATGGTTTTTTGTTGGAGTTTTTAACTACAGCACCAGAACGACCATTGTCTAAAAGAGCATCAACTGACTCTTGCAACATGCGTTTTTCGTTTTTGATGATGATTTCAGGCGCGCCCAATTCCATCAATCTTTTTAAACGGTTGTTACGGTTGATTACGCGGCGGTATAATTCGTTTAAATCCGAAGTCGCAAAACGTCCACCATCAAGCATAACTAGTGGGCGAATATCAGGTGGAATAACTGGAAGAACATTCATCACCATATATTCTGGCTTGTTGTCAGAATCGATGAATTGCTCAATTAGTTTCAATCTTTTGATCGCTTTTTCGCGTTTTAATTCAGAAGTTTGAGTAGCTAAATCTTCGCGAAGTTCTTTTTGTAATTTTTTAAGATCAAGTTTATGAAGAAGTTTTTGAACTGCTTCCGCACCCATTTCAGCTATGAAGCTGCCATAGCCATGTTCATTTTGTAATCTGTCATATTCATCTTCACCTAAAATTTCACCTTCTTTAAGTGGTGACATTAGGCCATCAGTAACGATGTAAGCTTCAAAATAAATAACTTTTTCAATAGCTTTAAGAGTTGTGCCAAGGATTGTTGAAATACGCGAAGGAAGTGATTTTAAGAACCAGATGTGAGTGATTGGGGCAGCAAGTTCGATGTGACCCATTCTTTCGCGACGAACTTTGGAAGAAGTAACTTCCACGCCGCATTTTTCGCAGACGATTCCTTTATATTTGATACGCTTATATTTGCCGCAAAGACATTCATAATCTTTAATTGGGCCAAAGATTCTAGCGCAGAAAAGACCGTCTCTTTCTGGTTTGAAAGTTCTATAGTTGATGGTTTCTGGTTTAGTAACTTCGCCGAAAGACCATGATCTGATTTTGTCAGGATTGGCGATGGAAATTTTGATGGCGTTAAAGTCTAAAAGATCAACTGCGCTGTTGGAAGTTAGACTTAAAAGACCGTGTGATGAAGTTCCTGCTAGTGACATGATTTTTTGATTTTTATTTTTAAATCGTAATTCAAATAACCAAGCCCCAATTTTCATGGAGCTTGGCTAGTATTGCTTGTCGAACCCCGCTAAAAGGGTTTTATAGTTTTATTTCTCTACTAATTCAATGTTTAGACCTAGAGAACGAACCTCTTTGATCATAACGTTGAATGATTCAGGAATACCGCAATTAAAGTTTTGATTTCCTTGGATGATCGATTCGTAAATTTTAATTCTACCAACCACGTCATCTGATTTAACGGTTAACATTTCTTGTAGAGAATATGCAGCGCCGTAAGCTTGAAGAGCCCAGCATTCCATTTCCCCGAAACGTTGACCACCAAAGTGCGATTTACCGCCCAAAGGTTGTTGTGTAATCAAGCTGTATGGTCCGATTGAACGGGCGTGAATCTTATCATCAACTAAGTGATGCAGTTTCAGCATGTAAATATAACCAACGGTAACTTTACGATCAAATTTTTCACCGGTTTTGCCGTCTGAAAGTTCGATTTGACCAGATCTGTCGATGCCGGCGATTTCTAACAAGTTTGAAATGTAAGCTTCTTTTGCGCCTTCAAAAATTCCGGTGGCAAAATGCACGCCGTCTTTAAGTTTAGAGCCGAAAAGAACTAATTCATCATCAGACATTGCTTTGATTTTAACGCCTTCTTCATCCGAAGAGTAAACTTGTAAAATCTTGTCGCGAAGTTCTTTGATGAAGTCAGCTTTTTTAGCTGAAACTTGATCTAAAATTTTCCCGATTTGTCTGCCCAATTCTTTAGAAGCTAAACCTAGGTGAGTTTCAAGAATTTGTCCGATGTTCATACGAGAAGGTACGCCCAAAGGATTCAAAACGATATCAACTGGTTCGCCACTATTTGAATATGGCATGTCTTCGATTGGAGCAATTTTAGAAACCACACCTTTGTTACCGTGGCGTCCGGCCATTTTATCACCGGGCTGTAAACGATATTTCGTAGCAACATAAACCTTTACGATTTTAAGAACACCTTGACCTAATTCATCACCAGCTTTGATGCGGGCAACTTTGTCGGTAAATTCTTTTTCGATATCGGCAATTTGTTTAGTGTGAGCTTTGATAAGTTTCTCGGCTTTATCCATGGTTTTGGCATCATCAACAACGATTTTTACCAAAAGATTTTTAGATAAAGTTTCAAGTTCAGCAGATTCAAGAGTTTCTTTAGCTTTTAACTTATCAATTGCTGTAGTTAATTTTTTTCCGTCAAAAAGTTTAATCAAAGCTTCTTTGGCAGAGCTTTCCAAGAAAGATACTTTTAAGTTTTTGCGCTTAGATAATTCTTCGATTTCTTGCATTTCAATGTAGATAGAACGCTCATCTTTCTCGATGCCTTTACGAGAGAAAACTTTTACGTCTACAACAGTTCCGCTAACGCCGGTTGAGGCATACAAAGAAGAATCTTTTACGTCAGAAGCTTTTTCACCGAAAATTACTTTCAATAATTTTTCTTCTGGAGTTACAGGAGATTCACTTTTTGGAGTTGTTTTACCAACCAAAAGATCGCCTGGCTGAACGTCAGCACCAACGTGAATAATACCTTCTTCGTCAAGTTTGCCCAATATTTCTTCGCTTACATTCGGAATGTCGCGAGTGATTTCTTCGGGCCCCAAACGAGTATCGCGGGCAACAACTTCAAGCTCTTCAATGTGAATTGAAGTGAAAGTATCGTCAGCTAATAATTTTTCAGAAATAATGATCGAGTCTTCAAAGTTGTAACCGTTCCAAGGCATGAAGGCAACGCGAACGTTTTTACCTAAAGCGATTTCACCGTTAGAAATTGAGTGACCGTCAGAAATAATTTGTCCCGCAGTAACATTTTGACCGATTTCAACAGTTGGTCTTTGGTTAACACAAGTATCTTGGTTGGTTCTAACATATTTCGACAAGTTATGAACGTCGATATGTGGCATGCCATCTTCCATTGATTCAACAACAATTTTTGAAGAATCAACGAATTTTACGACACCAGTTTTTTTAGCGCGTATTGCAGCACCTGAGTCGGCAGCGATAACTGATTCCATACCAGTTCCAACAAGCGGAGCATCTGGACGAAGTAGAGGAACCGCTTGACGTTGCATGTTCGAACCCATCAAAGCACGGTTCGCGTCATCATTCTCAAGGAAAGGAATTAATGTAGTTGCAATTGAAACAATTTGTTTTGTTGAAACGTCGATAAAGTCGATTTTATCAGGAGTCATCATCACAAATTCACCGTTTTTACGGCAGCTAACTAGATCAGATTTGATTTGACCTTTGTCATCAATGTCGATGGTTGAAGGTGCAATCGTGAAGTCAACTTCTTCCATTGCAGAAAGATATTTAACTTCAGAAGTGATTTTTCCGTTAGTTACTTTGCGGTAAGGAGTTTCGATGAAACCGTAATTGTTAACTCTAGCGTAAGTGGCAAGTGAGTTAATCAAACCGATATTCGGTCCCTCTGGAGTTTCAATCGGGCAGATACGACCATAGTGAGTTGGATGTACGTCACGAACTTCAAATCCAGCTCTTTCACGAGTCAAACCGCCTGGTCCTAAAGCTGAAAGACGACGCTTGTGCGTGATATCAGCAAGAGGATTAGTTTGATCCATGAATTGCGAAAGTTGAGAAGTCGCGAAGAAATCTTTAACCGCAGTAATCAATGGTTTAGAGTTGATCAAGCTTTGAGGCATGATGGTATCAACTTCAACCGAGTTCATTTTTTCAATGATTGATTTCTCGATTCTTGACATACCGATACGAAGCTGATTTTCAATCAACTCACCAACGGCACGAACGCGACGGTTGGCTAAGTTGTCTATATCATCAGTTTTTAGATCGTTATGCTTAATTAAGCTTAGGATTTTTATGGTTTGCTCAATATCGCTGTGAGTTAGGAATAAAGTATCTTTTCCGATATTTAAGCCTAAGCGATGGTTCATTTTCATTCTACCAACATCTGACAAATTGTAACGTGCATCAGAGAAGAATAGGTTTTCGAAATAGTTTTTCGCAACTTCTAGAGATGATGGAGCTTCACCAAGTCTGATTGCTTTGTAGATATCAGAAAGAGCATCTTTTTGATTTTGGTTTTTATCAACCAACATCGTGTTATAAAGGTATGGTCCGATGTCTGATTTGCTTGGGTTGATGATTGCGATAGTTTTGAAATTTAATTTTTGTAAAATTTCTAAGCTTTCTGCGGTAACAATCGAACCGGCTTCTAGCAATAATTCGCCAGTGTCAGATTCAACCAAATCTTGCGCAACTACGTAGCCAAGCAACACTTCATCAGTAAGAAGATAGTGTTGGAAATTTTCAGCTTGTAATTTTTCGATTGTCTTGCGGTTTAATTTAGTTCCTTCTTTAACTCTTAATTCGCCAGTTTCAGCACAAATTAAATCGTGAGGAACTTTTTTGCCGGCAAAAGCTTCGGCATCAAATTTTAATGCCCAGCCTTTTTTAGTAAGAACAGCATCAACTGCGCCATAGAAGGTGCGGATGATGGTTTCTGGACTCATGTCGATTGCACGAAGCAATGAAGAAGCGGGGATTTTTCTTTTTTTATCAACGCGGAAATAAAGAATATCTTTGCTGTCAAATTCAAAATCTAACCATGATCCGATATGCGGAATGATTTTAGCTGTATAAGATTTTGAACCGGAAAGCTTTACGTTTTCGCTATCAAAAAACACACCTGGAGCGCGACGCATTTGTGAAACGATAACACGTTCAGCGCCATTAACAATGAAGCTTCCAGTGTCGGTCATCAAAGGAATGTCGCAAAGATAAACTTCTTGCTCCTTGATTGAGCGAATTTCTTTGATTTCACTACCTTCTTCTTGGTGCCACAAAATCAAGCGCAATTGAGCGCGAAGTGGAGCCGAGAAAGTTCTGCCAGCAGAAAGACATTCGTAAGCTTCATATTTTGATTCACCTAAAGTGTAGCCAACGAACTCAATAGTTACGCGACCAGCAGAATCTGAAAGTGGGAAGAATGAATTGAAAACTGATTGAATACCGACATTTTCACGCTTATCTGAAGCGATGTAAGCCTGCAGGAATTTTTCGTAGGAATCTTTTTGTAAAGCGATCAGATGAGGAATTGCCTCTCTGTCTTTATTATTGCTGAAACTTTTTCTTAGGAGAGCTTGGTCAAAATTGCGAGCCTGAATCACCTTTACCTCTTTGTTCTGTTTAAGACGGGACGAAAATGTGAAGCGTTTTTTTAAAAAGTACTAAAACGCCAAAAGCCAACTCAATCGACTAGGATTGAGTTGGCCTGAAAAGTAAAATTAATTACTTCAATTCTACTTTAGCGCCAGCAGCTTCAAGTTTTTTCTTAAGTTCTTCTGCTTCTGCAGTAGGAACATCAGATTTAACTGTTTTAGGAGCAGCTTCAACAAGATCTTTAGCTTCTTTTAAGCCTAGACCAGTGATTGCTCTAACTTCTTTAATTACGTTGATTTTGTTATCACCAGCAGCAATTAAAACAACTTCGAATTTGTCTTTAACTTCAGCAACTGCAGCAGAAGCGGCAGGAGCAGCAGATGCGAAAGATGCAGCAGAAACGCCCCATTTTTCTTCTAATTTTTTGCTTAGATCAGCAAGTTCTAAAACTGTAAGAGCTGATAAGGTTTCTGATAGTTGTTCAAGATTAGCGGACATTTTTTACCTGTTAGTTGACGTTATTAATATTAAAAATTGGGAAACTACTGCTTCAAAGTTGCCAATCCTTTTTCAGGAGCAGTAAGAATCCTGACAAAATGAGATTGAGCGCCTTTGAGTACACCAATGAATGAAGCACGAACTTCGTCCAAAGAACCTAATTTAGCCATTTCTCTAATGGCAGTTTCGGTAACTAGTGACTTATTGAAATAGCCGATTTTGATTTTCAAAACTTCAGCTTTTTTAGACACATCAGACAAGATTTTGGACAAAGCCACAACATCTTGTGAATAAAGAACGGCTGTTGGGCCATTCAAGTGAGGTGTCAAAATTTCTAAATCGGTTCCTTTGATGGCAACTTTCACCAAAGTGTTTTTTGCAATTTTCATGCTGCAGCCCTTGGCTTTAACAGCAACACGCATATCGTAAAGTTGTTTATCGCTCATTCCGCGATAGTGAACAACGGATACGAAAGCGCTGTTTGTTAAGTTTTCTTTCAGTGAAGAAACCAAGTCTGATTTTTGATTCTTATTCATTTTCTTCGTTAGGAAATTATTTTACAGAGAATCGATGGCGACCTGTACAGATGGCCCCATAGTAGTATTAAGATAAAATTCTTTGATGAATTTTCCTTTAGAACTTTCTGGCTTAGAATCTTTTAGTGCTTTTATGATTGCTTTTGCATTTTCAAGCAAAGCTTTAGCATCAAAATCAACTTTACCAACTAGACAGTGAACTGTTCCAGCTTTGTCATTCTTGAAATCGATTTTCCCTTTCAAAGCATCTGAAACGGCTTTTTTGATATCAGTTGTAACAGTACCATTTTTTGGGCTTGGCATTAAACCGCGTGGCCCAAGTTTTCGAGCAATTTTGCTGATTTTTTGCATTACATCCGGAGTTGCAACGCAGCAGTCAAAAGCTACGAAACCATCTTCGATTTTTGCAACTATATCTTCAAGACCAGCCATTATAGCGCCAGCTTCAAGAGCAATTTTTTGTTGATCTTCATTAGCAGTTAAAACGATAACCCTAACTTTTTTACCAGAACCGTTAGGCAACAAAACTGAACCTTTTACAGTTTGGTCAGATTGCTTAGCGTCAATTCCAAGATTTGCTGCTATATCAACTGATTCAACGAATTTGCGTTTTCCAGCAGTTAATTCTTGAAGTTTTTTGATTGCTTCTTCAAGATTTGCAGCAGTAAGTTTTTCAACTACTTGAGCGGTTTTTTTAGTTTGTTTAATTTTTTGTGCTTTTGCCATATTATTCTACTACCTCTAATCCCATTGAAGTGGCTGAGCCTTTAACCATTTGTACGCAGGCTTCGATATCAGAAGAATTCATATCAACCATTTTTTTCTTGGCGACGTTTCTGATTTGTTCCATAGTGATTTTACCAGCACTGTCCTTTCCAGGAGCTGATGAACCTTTAGCTAATTTAATTTCTTTCATGATCAAGAAAGAAACTGGAGGACTCTTAGTTGTGAAAGTGAAAGATTTGTCTTTATAAGCAATAATCGTAACTGGAATTGGAGTTCCCAAGTCATAATCAAATTTTAAAGCATTGAATTGCTTACAAAATTCCATAATGTTTAAACCTTTTTGACCCAGTGCTGGCCCAATTGGGGGAGCTGGATTGGCTTTTCCTGATGGTACCTGCAATTTAATGAGGCCCAAAATTTCTTTTGATTTTGACATAATTTATATTCTAGATGAATAGGCTTAGAGCCTTGATTTTGTTGACTTCTCGGGGGAAGTGAAGCTGCCATCCCTTTTGTAAGGCGCGGCAATCTATTTTTCCAAAAGTAAGTTGCAACAGATTTTTTTAAGTTTTTTAAGAAACTTTTTCTACTTGGTTAATATCGAGTTCGACTGAAGTGGCGCGACCAAAGATTAAAACCGAAATTTTAACTTTTTGTTTTTCAGCATCAAAATCTTCCACAACACCGGAGAAAGATTCGAATGGGCCTTCAATCACGTTTAAGGTTTCACCGATTTCGAAAATAACATTTTTGCTATCAGAAGCCTGTTCTGAAGAAAGGCTTAGAATTTCCTGCATTTTATTTTCTGCAACTGGTTGCGGAGTATTTTTGCCACCTAAAAATCCCATAACTTTCGGGATTGAATTAATTAAGTTATAAGCTTCACCGCCTAAATTGGCGTTGATAAAGACATAGCCTGGGAATAATTTTTGTAACTCCTGAACTTTTTGTCCTTTCTTGATTTTTACGATTGGTTTTGTCGGCACCAAAACTTCGGCAATATATTTGCTGGCAGTGCCGCGAAGAATTAATGATTTAATGTCTGAAGCCACTTTATTTTCTTGGCCAGCCATCACATTAAGAATGTACCATTTATTGCTGTTTTCCATGATTTTTAAGAAATTTATAAACCGAAAATAATTCCGATAATTTTAGAAATAAGAAAATCGGCGAACAAAATTGCCAAAGAAACAACCGTGATGGTTACAAGAATCGTAACGGTTGTGACGTAAGTTTCCTTTTTTGATGGGAAATGAAGTTTTTTTAATTCTTCAATTACGCCCCGAAAAAAATTTAGCATTTAATTAATATAAAATTTGCATGGGTTTAAAACCCAAAAAAATTTGGCAGGAGCGAGAGGAATCGAACCCCCAACCAACGGTTTTGGAGACCGCTACTCTACCAGTTGAGCTACGCTCCTATAAACTATTTATAATCTTTTGTAACTAATGCACTTCGCTTAATTAAAAAAGATTATAAATAGGCTTTAGGTCTATTTAATTTTGTGAAGTGATGAATCATCTCCGTATCTCTGAAAACCAGCTTCAAAGCACACAGGATCAGCTTGATCACTACCTTTTACATTTGCTCTGCAATAAACCAAACCTCTATCAGAATCGTTTAACCAGACATCTTTGTGATCGGTGACGAAGCTGTTATCGGCGGCGCAATTATTTAGAAATAAAAGCGTTAAAAAGAGCAGAATTTTATTTTGAGTTTTCATGGTGTTGAGTTTTTTGTGGTGTGATTTAAGTGGCTGGTTTAAGACCGCTTAAAGGATATTCTTTGTTACTTGATAATCTTAGCAACAACTCCAGCTCCGACAGTTCTGCCACCTTCACGGATAGCAAAACGTAAGCCTTCTTCCATTGCGATTGGGTTGATTAATTCAACGGTCAACTTGGTGTTATCACCAGGCATAACCATTTC
>CAIZZE010000078.1 GCA_903937405.1 uncultured Alphaproteobacteria bacterium
TTATAGTTTCAAGCAAAGAAAATTTCTGCATATCATGATCGCCGCAAACAACCAAAATTTGGCAAACTTTCTTTTTTTTGGCGCCGATATTTTTTGCTTTTTTTTCGCATTCATCAAGCAACTTCTTGCCAATTGTCATCCCAGTCCACATGTTCATTCCCTTGTTTAAATTTGAACTGAAAGTGAGGACGGGATTGCAAATCCCGTCCTGCGGCGAGGATTACTTATTCCCAAAATACTTAAAAAATTCTCCATCGGGGGAAATCACCATCTTTGTTTTTTCGCTATTCAATGCTTCTTTATAAGCACTCATCGAACGATAGAAATCGGCAAATTCGGGATCGCGGCCGTAAGAATTGGCGTAAATTTTATTTGATTCAGCCTCACCATTTCCTCTTGTTATATCAGAATTTTTTTTGGCTTCGGCAAGAATTATTGTCCTTTCTTTATCGGCGGCGGCGCGAATTTTATCGGCTTCTTCCGCGCCATTGGCTCTAATTTCACGAGCTTCTTTTTCGCGTTCAGTTTGCATTCTGGCGTAAATTGCATCGCTGTTTTCTTTCGGCAAATCGGCGCGCATAATGCGCACATCAACAATTTTTACTCCAAAAATTTCGGACGCTGTACTTACAACATCTTTGATTTTTGCCATAATATTGCTGCGATTTTCGGTTAAGAGTTCGCTCAAAGTAACTTCCCCAATCACTTGGCGCAAGCTTGAATCTAATATGCCAGAAATTTTATTGGCAAAACCCTGCGTTGTTCCAACTGTCGTATAAAACTTCAATGGATCGGTAATTTGATATTTAGTGAAAGCGTTAATGATTAAACGTTTTTGATCGGAAGCAATAACTTCCTGCTCCGAAATGCCCAAATCAATAATTCTTTTATCAAAGAAAACAGCATTTTGTAAAAGTGGAATTTTAAATTTTATTCCTGGTTTATTGATGGTACGAATCGGTTCGCCGAATTGTAAAATTAAAACCTGTTGTCTTTGATCAACCGTAAACATTGTGCTTAAAAAAAGCAAAATCGCGATTGTTGAAATGATAAGAATTTTTTTAGTTTGATTAGTCATTATTTGCTCTCCGCTTTTGGTGATGAAGAAATTTCATTTAAGGGAAAATAGGGCATCACGCCTGATTTGGCGGCGCTTTTATCAATAAAAATCTTGTCATTATTATGATAAATTTTTTCCATGGTTTCTAAATAAATCCGTTTTCTGGTCACTTGTTTGGCTTTGCTATATTGATTGTAAACCGACAAAAATCTTTCCGCTTCACCTTTAGAATTGGTTACAACTTCTTGCGCATAAGCTTCTGATTGTTCTTTAAGCTGCGAAGCCGCGCCGCGCGCTCTTGGAATAATGTCGTTGGCATAAGATTGAGCTTGGTTAATTTCTTTTTCTTTGTCGGCTTTGGCGGTTTGAACATCGCGGAAAGCGTCAATTACTTGCGACGGTGGATCAACGCGGTGTAATTGCACTGAAACGATGCGAACGCCGGCACCGTAAGAATCTAAAGTTTGCTGTAATAAATCTTTTACTTCTGCTTCGATTTTAGCTTTACCATCAGCCAAAGCGCTGGCGATTGGAGTGCGGGCAATAATCTCGCGCATTGCGCCTTCAGAGGCTTTGCGGATTGCCTGATTTGGTTCGGCGATGTTGAAAACGAAATCGCGAATATCGGCAACTTGCCATTGAATTTGGAATTCAATATCGACAATATTTTCATCTCCCGTAAGCATTAAACTTTCAGCGTCGAAATTTCTTTTTTCAGATTTGCGTGAATTGGAAGAAAAACCAAATTCTTCGCTGTTAACAGTTGTAACACTTTTTTTAATTACTTGGCCAAAAGGGTAGGGAATATGGTAATTTAAGCCCGGAGTTGCGATTGAATAAAATTTTCCGAAGTAAAGAACGGCGGCGTTTTCATCGGAATCAACTTTAAAAACTCCGGTTAAAAGCCATAAAAAAACAAAGCCTAAAATGAAAATTCCGATGATTGATTTGGGAGTTTTTTGAGAAAAATTATTCCAGTTATTTTTACCATTATTGCCGGAAAAAAATTTTTTGAAAAAATCATCAGCTTTTTTTAGAAAATCATCCAAACCATTTTGTGCTTGTTGGGGTTTTTTTGATTTTGGGTTTTCCTGTTTTTGTCCTTTATTTTCACCACTACCGCTCCATGGCCCCCATGGACCATCATTTTTACTATTCATAAAAAGTTTTAACATCGCTGATTTGAAATATTGTTTTTGAAAGGAGTTTATGTTTTAGTGCTGTGCAACTCCTTTTTCAATTAAAAACTTTTTGTAATGACTGAAAAAACTTTATCCGACTTCATGCGTCAAATTCCTGATGTGGTCGGTGTTAAAAAAATTATTGCCATTGCCTCGGCCAAAGGTGGCGTTGGAAAATCTACAATTGCCTGTAATTTGGCAGTTAGCTTGCAGCAAATGGGAAAAAACGTGGCACTAGTTGACGCTGATATTTATGGGCCTTCAGTGCCACATTTGATGAATTTAAAAAATAAACCAGAACAAGAGAATGGCCTAATTTTGCCATTGGTTTCGCATGGTGTTAAATGTATTTCAATTGGTTCTTTGACCGATCCAAATTCAGCCGGCGTTTGGCGTGGTCCGATGGTGACAAAAATTCTTTATCAATTAATCCGCAGCGTGAATTGGAAAAGTGACGGCAAGGAAGTTGATGTTATGATTATCGACATGCCGCCGGGAACCGGAGATGTTTATTTAAGCATGGCGGAAAAATTTCCACTGGCCGGAATTGTAATTGTTTCAACGCCACAAAGTCTTTCGGTGATTGATGTGGTAAAATCGATTGATTGTTTCGAAAAATTAAAAATTCCAATTTTAGGCTTGATTCAAAATATGTCTTATTTGGAAATTGGGACGGAAAAGAAATATTTATTTGGCAAAGATGGTGCAAAAAAATTAGCTGAAAAAATGGGAATAAAATTTTTAGGTGAAGTGCCGATTATGCAGGAAATATCTGATTCGACTGAAGAAAGAACACCGATTGTAGTGTTGGATAAAAAATCAAAAATTGCCGAAATTTTTCAAATAATTGCTCAGTTGATTTTATAAAAAATGATGAAAATCGATTAATTAATATGGAGTAAAATGCATAAAATCAAAAACGCCTTCACCCTAATCGAACTCTCCGCAGTCATCGTAATCATCGGCATCCTAATCGCCGGCGTAACAACCGCCACCGGCCTGGTAAAAAAATCCAAAATCGCCGCCGCTCAAAGTTTAACTAAGGCTTCCCCAATCTCCGGAATAACCGACAACGCCCTATGGCTAGAAAGCAGCACTGAATCCAGCTTCAAAGACACCGAATCCTCCACCGGAGACACAGTAACAACCTGGTACGATCAAAAAAAACTCCGTTAACAAATCCTCAGTAGTAGCAGTAGGAACAGGCCCAACTTATTCCAACACCATTAATTACATTCACGCTGTAAAGTTTAGCGGTAGTACCGCTAACTACCTTCAAGTCTCCGACGCAAGCTTCTTAAACAACACCGATTACACCATCATAGTTCTAGAAAAACGCCAAAGCGCAACAGCTGGATATTTCATAGGTGATAGTTCCGTTTCAACCGCGAATCAAACTTTATTATTAGGCTATAGCGCAGACGCTGCTATTGCTCATTCTCAAGGAACTGGCAATGTTTATAATTCAAATGTCAGCACTTATTCAAGTTCCAGCGATACTCCAAGAATATTCACCTTCGTTTCTGATTCGACTAATGGTAAAAAA
>CAIZZE010000079.1 GCA_903937405.1 uncultured Alphaproteobacteria bacterium
ACAAAAGTAACAAGGTTGGCTAAAATATTGGCTGATTTTGCGAGAAAATTATGGTAAAAACTGAGGGAATTTTTTTGGATTTGGAAAATCTAAAAATTCTCAGTTGCGTGGTGAGGAATTTGTGGGTTGTTCAGAGGTTCCCAAAGTTCTTTCTAAGCGTGATCTCGAGAGTTACTTGTGGAGCGATGAAATTTTAACAAAACTTGCAAATTCAGAGGGGCAAAGCCCACAAGCTCAAATCCTAATTAATAAAAAGAATGAGTTGTTATCAGCTAACCCTTTAACAGGTAAGGCACAGGACGATATTAAAGCGGTCTCTGGGCAAGTATATAAGTTCTGCATAAGTACACTTTCTCTTACTCAGCGCGGGAATACCGCAGAGTCATTTGCTAGAGATACTCTAGCACCACTAATAACGCCTGATACAGTGGCATACAAGGAGCTTGAAACGATTATTTTGAATGGATGATAAATAAGTGAACAAGTCCAAGTAAAATTGAAAAATGACCTATCTGGGGTGGTTTGACGGAATGAAATTTAAAGTATGCTAAGGCAATTTCTGGAAATGAAAAAGTGATTACAACTAATTATTTCTACGGCTTATAACTCAAAATTTTCTTCTCACAAATTTTCTTGGTAATTTTAGAAAGTTTTTCCACTTCATCGGTTAAAATATCCAAATCTTCTTTTGAAATTTTATGCTTTGGATCATATCTGCCGCCAATATAGGAATATTCCAACAGATTAAACCGCACTTGATCAGCAGGGGTTTTTTGTGAGAATAAAGCCGCGAGTTCGCCGTGAAATTCGATTGCCATTCGCGCCAAAGTTTTTAGGTGATGTTCGTTTGGGTTGTAGTTGGAAAAAACCAGTAAAATTGCTTTATAGCATGATTCAGCAATTTGATGAAGCTGAAAAGAAGCGCTTTCTAAGCGGCCTTTTTTTAGTAAAACCCGAAAAGTTTCAACAAAATCTTTGGACCTTCCAAACCAATAATCGAAATGCTCTTGGGCGATTCTTTGCTGTTCCCAGATTTTTAATTTACGTTTAATTGCTAATTTATGATTTTTGGCATCAAAAAGCATAATGCCTTCTTTTTCAATGTCGCTGTAGAGATAATGCGCTTCGGCGAGATTTTTATTTAAAGCTTCAATGTCAATTGCACTAACTCTTGCTTCGGCGCTTAAATTTAATTTTTCAGCCTCGTTCCAATTATAAAAATCACCGATTGAATCTTCTTCGTTAGTTACAACCAAAATATCATAATCAGAAATATGGCCGGATTTCTGATCGGGTTTTAAATCTTTAGCTTCTTTAAAAGTGCCGCGGGCGTAAGAGCCGTATAAAATAATTTTTTCTATATCAGCGCAGGATTTGCGGATTGTTGAAACCAATTTTCTTATTTCAGCCTGCTTATTTTCAGGAAGATGAGTCAGAGAATGTTTCATTTGTAGTTATTGCTTTGAAAATTTTTTAAGTGCAGATTTTACGCAGCATAAAACTTAAAATATTGCGATGCAAGTTCTCCAGCGTTGAAACCAGCTATGTTATTTAGTTCCGACAAAAATTCTTTAAAATTTTCCACTCATCTTCGGTCATAATTGGTTTGCTTTCATAATGGTGATAATGCTTGGCCATTTCTATCCGAGCTTGATTTGACGGATGATCTGAAAGAAAAATTGTGGCAAAGTTAGATTGCTGCATGCGTTTAAAAAAATCTTTTATTCCTTGATTGCTGATTTGGGCTTTTTCTAAACGAGCCAATCCATCTTTATCTGCTTTTGCTTCTTGGGATTTGGTAAAATTCATGTTGAGGAAATTATTTGCCAAATCAACGCCGATGGAACCTGAAATCAATATCTTAATTCCTTCAATAGTAAAAAGATGAACCAAAAATCCTTGTAAAATATCGCGATTGCTGACATGAGAAATTTCATGAGCTAAAATTCCGGCAATTTCTTCTGGAGATTCGGCTTGTTCAAGTAATGCCGAATTAATAAAAATTATTCCGCCTAATGTTGCATAGGCGTTGATTTTGGAATCGCGAACCACAGAAATATTAACAGAAAAAGAATTGTCTTCGGGATCAAGTGGGTAAAGACGTTCGGATAATTTTTCTAAAGTTCCTGAGCGCTGGCTGATGTTGAAAATGAGATTTTTTCTTGAGTATTATTAGGTTGATGAATTGCCGAACCAACTGCTATAAATTCAAGATTACCAAGATGGTTAATTAAGTCGAAAGAAACTCCCGCCAATCCAATGCCGCCATGTTGATTGGCTTCTTGCATCATGCGATCAAAAGCACCTTTTCTGCCATCATGAACCAGTTTTGTAACTTCTTCAATTTCTCCTCCGGCTAGGTTAGATAATCCTGCTCCAATGCCGCGAAATAGACCTAAAGATAATACATTATTACCCAAACAAAGTTGTCCTGCTTCATAGCCTAGTTTTTTTAAACAGAAAATTTCATTTCCGGAAAAGCCGGTAATTTTATTATGTTCTTTGATTTTCATAATTGAGATTTATTTAGAAAGTTGAAGTTAGTTTAACGTGAGTAAGCTTTTTTAGCTATTAAATAAAGGTAAAGAAGTTTTTTCTGGAGTGTCTTTTTGCGATAAATAACGCTTATAAGAATATTACTCCTTTTTAGAGATATGAGTATATCTTGTGACTGAAAATTAATAATTATAAGTAATAAAATTCAGCGTTTAAGAATAAAAAGATGCTAAACAGTTTTGAGCATAGATAATTTTAATAACTTAAATTTTATCAAAGATGACAATCTTCAGGTCAATTTTTCTAATTTTGCTAATTACAGTAAAATCAAGTTTTGCCAGCGACTTCGATAATTTAAAAGTTATCGGAAAAACGCCACTTAGTTTTCTTGGATTTAAGCTTTACGACATTGAATTAAGAGGTGAAAGCTCTGAATTTTCTTATGACCAGAAGTTGGCAATCAGAATAATTTATAATAAAAACTTTTCCAAAGAGGAATTAACAGAAACTTCAATTGATGAAATTTGCCGTATAAATTCACTTAAAAAAGAAGATATTGAAACGATTTACAGAAAAAATTTCGCAAACCTTTTTGTGGATGTAAAAAAAGGTGATACAAAAGTTGCAATTTATGATCCCAAATTTGGTTTAGAATTTTATTACAACAATCAATTAACCGGCAAAATAAAGGATGTGGTTTTCGCCAGAAGATTTATTGATATTTGGTTAAGCGACAAAGCTCGTTTTAAAAAGGTGCGTGATATTTTAATTGGAATAAAATGAGAAAAATTTCTTACTCGCTACTGGCTTTTCCGCTTTCTTGCTTAGGCATTCCGCTTTACATTCATCTGGCTTCTTTTTACTTCAATAATTACCAAATTTCATTAGGCCTGATTGGATTTGTAATTTTTATTTGTCGAACTTTTGATTGTTTTTTTGATCCTCTGGCGGGTTTTGTTTCTGACCGTTTAATCGCAAAAAAAGTAAAACGCGTTAATATAATTCTCATCTTTACGATTCCACTTTTTATCAATTTTTATTTTTTGTTTAATCCATTTTATCAAGATCAAAATCATCTTATTTATTGGCTTAGCGGAAATTTATTGCTGCTTTATTTTTCCTTAAGTTTCGTTACCGTTAATTATGAAACTATGGTTTCTGAACTTTCAGAAAAGCAAAATGAATTTATTGCGGCGCGTGAATTAGCGCAGATTCTAGGCATTTTGATAATTTCAGTTCTGCCAACATTTATTTCTAAAAAATATCATCTTTCTTACGACCAATCTTTGAGCTATTTATGGATTTTTATTTTGCCATTTTTTGTTTTAGCAAATTTTTTGCTATATAAAAATTTTACAAATCTTGGAATTTCAAGACTTCGCACTTTGAAATTTTCCCTAAATTTCAACAAGTTTAAAAAACTATTTTTCGTTTATTTTCTTAACTCAGTTGCGATAGCAATTCCGGCGGTATCAATCAGATTTTATGTTGATGAGCATTTAAAAGTTCCCGACTTAAATGGATATTTTTTGGGATTATATTTTTTATCGGCAGCAATTTCAGTTATTATTTGGTCTAAAATAATCAATAAAATCGGCGCTAAAAAAGCTTGGAAAAAAGCTATTTTATTAAGTGTAATGATTTTCATTTTTGCAACTTTTATAGATGAAAAAAACTATTACTTATTTTTTGGAATTTGTCTTTTAGCTGGCTTTTCTGTAGGTTGTGATTTAACTGCTCCGCAAGTTATTTTGGTCGATAAATTAACGAATGAAGAAAACAAAACTTCTTACTTCGCAGTTTTTAGTTTAATAACTAAAATTTCTCTAGCCTTTGCTACATTCTTGGTGTTAAATTTAATCAATAGAAATGGTGTAATAAATTACGTTGCAATTCCTTACGTTTACGCGCTTTTGCCGTGTTTTCTTAAAATTTTAACCGCATTTTTTGTGAGAAAAATATGAAAAAAATCTTAACCATAATTGGTCTTATGTCCTTATTTTCTTGTTCAATTAAAGATCCAAAATTTTATCAAAATAATTCACCTAAATTTGATGTTCGTAAATTTTTTAACGGTAAATTAGAAGCTTATGGAGTTGTGAAAGACTGGCGCGGTAAAGTTAATCGCCGTTTCAACGCAACCATGGAAGGAAAGTGGCAAGGCAATGAAGGAATTTTAGAAGAGCAATTTATTTTTGATGACGGCGAAAAACAAAGCAGAACATGGAAAATTAAACTTTCAGACGACAATAATTTTATAGCAAGCGCTGGCGATGTTGTTGGTGAAGCTACTGGAAGGCAATATGGCAACACTCTTAGAATGGATTATGTTTTAAGAACGCCAGTCGGCGAAAAAACTTATGATTTAACAATTGAAGACTGGATTTATTTAATTGATGAACAACACGCGATTAATGAATCTAAAATCAAAAAATTTGGCGTAACTGTTGGTTATTTAACTCTTGGTTTTAACAAATTGTGAAAAATATAGTAATCATCGGCGCAAGCCACGGAATTGGCAAAGCGCTGGCTTTTGAATTTGCTAAAGAAAATGCCAATTTATTTTTAGCGGCTCGTGATTTTAATGCTTTAACCGCAATAAAACACGAGCTTCAAGACAAAGTTCAAATTTTTGCTCTTGATGTTGTTGATGAAAATAATGTTAGAAAATTTTTAGAAAATATTTCTCAAATTGATCTTTTTATTTATTGTGCTGGAACCTACAAACCAATGTCTTCTTATGAAATTGATTTGGCGGAAGCGAAAAAAATAAATGACGTAAATTTTGTCGGCGCACTTAATTGTTTGGATGTGGTGATCAAGAAAATGGTCGAGAAAAAATCAGGTCACATTGCTTTGGTTGCAAGCGTTGCCGGTTATGTTGGTCTTCCAAAATCTTTGGCTTACGGCGCTTCAAAAGCAGCGTTAATAAATTTAGCCGAAACGCTTTACGCAGAATTATCGCATTTCAACATTGATGTTTCGGTTATAAATCCGGGTTTTGTAAAAACGCGTCTTACCGATTTAAATAAATTCAAAATGCCGGCAATGATTGGCACAGAAGAAGCGGCGCAAATAATTGTTAGAGAATTAAAAGCTAAAAAATTCGAAATTCACTTCCCCAAAAAATTTACCATTTGGCTAAAAATTCTAAAAATTTTGCCTTATAGCTTGATATTTTTCCTGACTAAAAGAATCGACAAATAATGCAAAAAACTCTTCACTTTATTTTTGGTGATCAGCTTTCTTTGAGTCTTTCAAGCCTTCGCCATTTCGATAAAAATCGTGATGTGATTTTGATGTGTGAAGTGATGGAAGAGGCGAGTTATGTTTGGCATCATCCTAAAAAAATTGCATTAATTTTTTCAGCGATGCGGCATTTTGCGCTAGAGCTTAAAGGTTTAGGATATGAAGTTGATTACGTAAAACTTGATGATGAAAAAAATAGTGGATCTTTTGATGGCGAATTGCAAAGAGCAATTTCAAGATATAATCCACAAAAAATAATTATTACAGAACCAAGCGAATATAGAGTTTTGGATAAGGTTTTGAAATGGCAGGAATTATACAAAATTCCTGTAGAAATTTTTGATGATGCAAGATTTTTATGTTCAAAAATTGAATTTAGAAAATGGGCAAGAAATAAAAAAGAATTGCGCCTAGAATTTTTTTATCGCGAGATGCGCAAAAAATATAAAATTCTTGTCGATACAGATTTAAAGCCGCTTGCAGGCAGATGGAATTTTGATGCTGAAAATCGAAAAACGCCAAAATCAGGAATGAAATCGCCCAAAAGAATTTCTCACAAAAAAGATAATATAACTTTGGAAGTTCTTGATTTGGTGGCAAAAAAATTTCCCGAAAATTTTGGTAATTTATTGCCGTTTCATTTTGCTGTAACTCCTACAGAAGCTTTAATCGAAGCGCAACATTTTATTGATGAATTGCTGCCAAATTTTGGCGATTATCAAGATGCGATGGTTACAAATGAAGCTTATCTTTATCATTCACTGCTTTCTTGTTACATCAATATTGGCTTACTCGATCCGCTTGAAATTTGCAAAATGGCGGAAAAATCTTATCACCAAGGAAAAGCGCCAATCAACGCTGTAGAAGGTTTTATTCGCCAAATTTTAGGCTGGAGAGAATATGTGCGCGGTATTTATTGGCTTTATATGCCGCAATATTTGGAGAATAATTTTTTTAATGCAACGCGCGCTTTGCCCGAATTTTATTGGGGCAAAAAAACCGAGATGTTTTGTTTAAAAGAAGTTGTCAATCAAACCAGAATTCACAGCTATTCTCACCATATTCAACGTTTGATGATTACTGGAAACTTTGCTTTACTTGCAGGATTAAATCCAAAAAAAGTTCACGAATGGTATTTAGCGGTTTACGCTGATGCTTTTGATTGGGTAGAAGTTCCAAACACAATTGGCATGGCGCTTCACGCTGATGGCGGAATTATGGCCACCAAGCCTTACGCAGCAAGTGCGAAATATATTTCTAAAATGAGTAATTTTTGCAAATCATGCAAATTTGATCCCGACGAAATAATTGGTGAAAATGCTTGTCCGTTTAATTCGCTTTATTGGAATTTTATGAAGCAAAATGAAAGTAAATTAAAATCAAACCAGCGCTTGAAATTCGTCTATCCAACTTGGTATAAAATGAAGGAAGAGAAGAGGGAAGAAATTTTAAAAACCGCAAAAAAATATTTAGAAAAGTTAGAAAATAACCAATTATGAAAAAACAAAAAATAGCAATTATAGGCTCCGGAATATCTGGAATGGCGGCTTCGTGGCTTTTAAACAAAGAATATGAAATTGATCTTTACGAGAAAAATAATTATATTGGCGGTCACTCAAACACTGTAGAAATTGATTATAACGGCAAAAAAATTGCCGTTGATACCGGTTTTATTGTTTTCAATCATCGAACTTATCCTAATTTAAAAGCGCTATTTGAGCTGCTTGGCGTTAAAACCAAGGAAAGTAATATGTCTTTTTCCGCTTCAATTGATGAAGGAGAAATTGAATATTCTGGCCAAAATTTGGCGAGCGTTTTTTGTCAAAAGAAAAATATTTTCAATTGGAAATTTCTTTTGATGATTAGAGATATTTTAAAATTTAATAAAAACGCTGTTGAAATATTGGAAAGCGATGAAAACCCAACGCTGGAGCAGTTTCTCGATGATTTAAAAATGGGAAGTTATTTCAAGAAATTTTATTTACTACCAATGTCGGCAGCAATTTGGAGCTGTCCTTTAGAAGTGATAAAAAACTATCCCGCTAAAAGTTTGGTGCGCTTTTTCTTAAATCACGGATTGCTGCAAGTAACTAATCAATGTCAATGGTACACGGTTGAAGGTGGCTCAAGGGAATATATAAAATTATTGTGCCAAGATTTTAAAGAGCGAATTTTTCTTAATTCAAAAATTGAAAAAATAACAAAATTAGCTGATGGCAAATTAGAAGTTGCAGGAAAAATTTATGACAAGGTTGTGCTTGCTTGCCACTCAGATCAGGCTTTGAGAATGATTGATGATTTTGGTAATGAAGCAAAAAATTTACTCAAAAAAATTCAATATCAAAAAAATATTGCCACTTTGCATTATGATGAAAATTTAATGCCAAAAAATAAAAAAGCCTGGGCGAGTTGGAATTATTTAAGAAATTGTAAAGATAAGCAAAATCAAGGTTTGGCACTAACTTACTGGATGAATCTTTTGCAAGGAATCGATAATAATTACCCACTTTTTGTAAGCCTAAATTCAAGCCATAAAATTGACCGCAAAAAAATATTCGCTGAATTTGAATATGAGCATCCAATTTTTGATGATGAAGCGCTCAAAGCGCAAACGCAATTTGAAGAAATTCAGGGATTGGAAAATTTATATTTTTGCGGCGCTTATCTTCGTTATGGATTTCATGAAGACGGGCTTCTATCGGCAATTAATATTGCGAAAAAACTAAACGCTCAAATTCCTTGGGAATAGATCCCAAGCCCTGCTCTGGAATGGTTTTGTAACCCATTCCACATGTTCATTTCAATTAAACATGACATGAACGTTAGGACGGGATTACAAATCCCGTCCTGCTTGGGGCTTTCCTATAACAAAGGAAATTTAGGTTAAAAAATTATAATCAGTATATCCTTTTTCTGCGCCGCCATAAAAAGTTGCGCGATCATATTTGTTTAATTCTTTTTCCTCTTTAACTCTTCTTACTAAATCAGGATTGGAAATATAAAGACGGCCGAAAGCTACCGCATCGGAAAGTCCTGATTCTACCGCTTCTTTCGCAGTTTCTGGAGAGTAACCGCCGGCAGAAATTAGAACTCCTTTAAATGATTTTCTGGCATAATTAAAAAAATGGGGGGCTAAAAATCCACTTTTCGCCCCCAGTTTTTCAGCAAAATTGTAAAAATATTTTACCTTCTTTTTCGTGAACTGCATCTGTAACTAATTTCCAGCCATTAATTTGATCGGTACTATAAATTCCCGGAGTTGCGGGATAGCCTTGTCCTGTTTGCGAAACCTGTGTTGCTTCAGAAATTATTAAGCCAGCAGTTGCGCGTTGTGAATAATATTTAGCATTTAATTCGTGAGGAATATTACCTGGTTGTTGGCTTCTCATTCTGGTAAGTGGAGCCATTACAAAACGATTTTTTAGAGTTAAATCACCGATTTTTAGAGAGTCAAAAATAGTTGTCATAAATGTTAATTTTGGTTTATTGTTGGTTAAAAAATAAAGTCTATTTTCTGATAAAATTGAAAAGAGAGAGAGTGTTTTTTGATTAGTTATTTTTTGATGAGATCAGATAGATCCTGAAACAAGTTCAGGATGACGATGTGATAAAGATCTACAAGAGCCTTTCATCCTGAACTTGTTTCAGGATCTATTGATAATTTTGCATTAACCAAGCTCAATTTTGGTTGCAGAAATTTTACGAGCAATAATATAAATCTTAATTATATTCAAATCTTAACTACGGTGAATTTATTATGCACAATCAGCCTAAATCAAGCTATTCTAAAGCCTTTGTAAAATGACAGATCATAAATTTTGTAAAGCAAAAGTTTTTCACGCACGAAATTTTCCTAAGAAAAATTCCTTTTTATATAAAGTTTATTATTTGCTGCTAGACATCAATGAACTTCCTATAAAATCGCGTTTTTTGTCGTTTGAGAAATTCAATTTATTTTCTTTTTACAAAAAAGATCATTGCAAAAATGATGGCACAAAAGATTTAAGAAACTGGATTGAAAATATTTTAACAAAAGAAAATGTAAAAGCTTGCAAGATCATGCTGCTCACGCAGCCACGAGTTTTGGGATATGTTTTTAATCCCGTGAGTTTGTGGTTTTGTTTAAATGAGAAAAAAGAATTAATTGCGGTGTTAGCAGAGGTAAATAACACTTTTGGCGAATCTCATTCTTACCTGATTTATAATCACGATTATTCTATTATAAAAAGTAACCAAGAACATTTTGCTAAAAAAGAATTTCATGTTTCTCCTTTTTTCACAAGAGAAGGAAAATATCGTTTTAAATTTGATTATAATCCTCAAAAAATTAAGGTTTTTATTGATTATTTTTCTGAAGATAAATTAATGCTGCAAACCAGCTTAAATGTTGATTGTAAACCATTTAGCGATTGGCAATTAATAAAAGCATTTTTTGCAATTCCGTTTTTAACTTTGAAGGTTATAATTTTAATTCATTACCAAGCGCTAAAAATTGTTTTCAAAGGTATAAAATACATAAAAAAACCAGCGCCCTTATCAAACAAAATTACCAAAATTTTTTAATGAATAACTTACAACCTTTTTTTGCTGCACTAGAGAAAATAGCTTTTGGCGCGATTGAAATTGAATTGCCTAACGGTGAGGTAAAAAAATTTACTTCAAATATTGCAACTCCCAATGCTCATATAAAAATTAAAAATATCGCAATGATTGATGAATGCCTGATTTGTGGCGATGTAGCATTTGGTGAGTCTTTTATAAATGACGAATGGGAAAGCAATAATTTGCCTGATTTATTATTGTTTCTAGTTCTTAATTCTTCTGTTTTAGAGCAATTTTTTCATGCCCATAAATTTAGAATGTTTTTTCTTTATCTTCAGGCTTTGTTTCGCAAAAACACTTACAATGGCAGTAAAAAAAATATCCAATATCATTACGATTTGGGAAATGATTTTTACCAATTGTGGCTTGATGAAACCATGACTTATTCAAGTGCTTTATTTAATGATGGAAATGTTGATTTATCTGCTGCGCAAAAAAATAAATATCAAAGAATTTTGTCAAAATTAAATGATAAAAAATATATTTTAGAAATTGGTTGTGGTTGGGGAGGATTCGCTAAAGAAGCGGTTTTACAAGGTTATAATGTTACTGGTTTAACTTTGTCAAAAGAGCAAAAAAAATATGTTGATAATTTAGGTTTAAAAAATTTTACAACAAAACTTCAGGATTATCGTAAAGAAAAAAACAAATATGATAATATTGTCTCAATTGAAATGTTTGAAGCGGTTGGAAGGCAATATTGGGATACTTATTTTAAAACGATTAAAAACTGTTTAAACAAAGATGGAAAAGCAATTGTCCAAACCATCACAATTGATGATGAAGTTGCTTTGGGATATAAAAAACGCGTTGATTTTATTCAGAAACATATTTTTCCGGGCGGCGTTTTACCTTCAAAATCAGAATTTATCAATCTCGCCAAAGCAAATGATTTAAAGGTTGTAGAGGCTTTTGATTTTGGATATGACTATCAAAAAACTCTTATTAATTGGTTGGATAATTTTAATAGAGTAAAAGAAAAAGTTATAAATTTGGGTTTCGATGAAAAATTTATTCGTAAGTGGCAATTTTATTTAGCTTACTGCGCAGCTGGTTTTGGCGCAAAAAGAACTAGCGTAATACAGTTTGAGATAACTTTATAAAGCCTTGTTGAGAGGCGCTAAATAGATCCTGAAACAAGTTCAGGATGACGATTGTGGGAAGAGATCTACCATATCCCGTCCTCCTGAACTTGTTTCAGGATCTATTTGGATCTCACTCACTGGAAAAATAACCAATTAAAAAGACACTTCCTTTAATTTTAATTACTAGCCAGCCGCCAATTACGAGAAGCGAAACACTGGAAATTGCATAAAGTGCAAGCAATAAAATTACTTGAGAAAATAAGCTTTTGAAGCGCGATTGGCGGTCTTTTAAATAATCTCCCGTGAGAGAATTAATTTTTTGCTCAACATCAAAATTGGTAAAATTATTGCTTTCTTCAATCTCTTCAAAACATCTAACAATATCATATTTGGCCTGACTCTTGGAAAAAGAGCTAGCAATAGCTTGTTGGTAAAAGCGCGACCAAATTAACCACAAAGAAATTACAATTGCCAATCAAAAAAGATGAACCCAGCCATTGCCAAAAAGTTTTTGCAAAATTTGGTTTTTATGAATCGCTTTATCAATCATATTTGCGAGCTAAACCCCATTCGGGGCGAGTTTCTGCCCAATTTACGCTGCGTTTTTCAACATGACTAACAGATTTTTTTTCCGATAATTTTTCGCCCATTTTACCGGCGCGCCATTTGCTGTTCGATTTTTGAGCCGATTTAAGATCGAATTTTAATTTTTCTAAATCCAAATCTTCTTCCAAATAAAGCTCAATATCATCAGTTGTTGTATTATGCTGTGCTGCAATAAATTTAGTTTCAATTGGAATTGATATCCATTGACGCGCCAAGCCTTGACGAACTTCTTTGTTGTTGAGAATTTGCGGCTAATATTTTTGCATTACTGCCGCCGTGACGACCGCCGCAGGCTCCGCAATCAAGCGCTGTTGCAAAAGCATTATTTTCTGTTGCGCTACCATGTCCGCATAAAACAACGATTTTGGCAAAGTTAGAAGTAAGGCCAATTGTTGTTAAAGCTCCTTTGGCATAAAGAAAGCTGATTTTCTAAAGTTAAATTTTCCAGCGAAGGAGCGGTTTTTGAAATTTGTTTAAGCTGATTGTTTAATTTTTGTTTTATTTTATTGGCAGTTTTTGGCGCAATGCTATGAAAAGTCATCCAGCCGCCGCTCCATATTCCAAGAGCTTCCGCCAAAATAAAAGGTGTTGTGAATCCATATTTGAGTGACTGGTAGAATTTTTTTGCTACGCCAAATCTTTTAAAAGCTGCAATCTTTTTTTTGTAATTGCGGCTCTGAACATAAAAATTTTTCAACTATTTTGTGCTGTGGTTTTAACAAAACTGGACAAGAAGAATAAGATTCTTTGGTAATTTCATTTTCTATTTTTACTGGAATTCCAAAAAATCCAGCAAAGCCAAAAGTTTCGTAATTTCCTTTTGATTTTAAGGCGCGACGCATTGGTTCGGAGCGAACATCAATGCAAAAAACAAATTGCGCGTCGGGAGTTTTTGTGTTTTTTTCTGATTGAAATTTTGATGAAGTAAGTAGTTTTTCAACTAAATCTTTTTGGTAAATTTTTTCGTTTTTTTCTATTTCAGTTATTTCTGATTTTGTTTTTGGCGTAATTTTTTCATGCCAAGAAAGCAAATTTTTTGCATCATTTAAAATCATAAGAGTTATCGCCAATCTTACGGCCAGATAGTCAATTTGGTTATTATTATTTACATCATCGCATTTCCACTCTTCCAAATATTTCACATAAGAAGCCCAACCAGAAAGACTTGTAAGCAATAAAGTAAGAAAATTTTCTTGTTCATTTTTGTTAATATTTAACGCTTTTAAACAATATAAAATTGCGTCATCGGCATTTTTTGGCATCAAGGTTAAATGCTTAATTTTATCGCCAGAATTTTTGTGTAATTTAGCATCAAATTTAGCGAGTTCGAGCCAAGATTTATAAAATCCCAAATGCCGATTTGGCATTTTGATTGTTGCTTGACCTTGATCAAAAAAAGCCTGACACCATTTGATGGTTTGGCGATTTATCTCTTCAATTTCTGCGGGTAAATTTTCTTGCTCGAAATGAGTTGAGGCTTTTTCTAAAGCTTCTTTGAAAGGCAAATTCTCAAATCCTTGCAAAGGATTGCAGGCGATTAAATTTTCTAGTGGCCAAAACGGAGCCATTTTTGCCCAAGCTGATTTTAAAAGCTCTGCAATTTTAAGCGGATTTTTCATATCTTTTTATAATTTATATTGATTGCGATTCGCTGTTATGGTGCTTGAAGCTGGTTGGCTGGCGTTCAATGCTTTGACATAAAACTTTGCCATTAATGAAAGAAGTTTAGAGCTTGAGGATTATTGATTTCGGAAGGCAATTGCGATTCGATTATGCGAATGCTGCTGCCATATAAAATTCCCGCAATTGAGGTTAGAATTATTGCGATTGGTAAATTTTTTAGCGGTTTTTCTCGCAAGATATTTAACGCCAAATGAGTGGCGGCGATAAAGGCGGCAGTAAGCAATACGGCGTTGCTATCAAGTAAGATTAAATTTCTATTTGTGATTAAAGCAAAACTTAAAATCCCAAATATTCCGCAAATTAAAGCTGATAAAAAAGAAGCGAAACTTGGTGGATATTTAAGATCAAATTTCTTTTCTTGCGCTGCTGCACCAGAAGTTAGAAAGAGATAAGATTTAAAACAGCCATGCCAAAATAAATGTGCTATTGCTGCGGGAAATAATCCAAGTCCTACTTGAGCAATCATAAATCCCATTTGTCCCATTGTTGAGCAAGCGAGCATGGTTTTGACGTTGCTTTGTATTAACTTCCAAAATGTTCCAACCAATGCTGTCGTAATTCCGATGATAAAAATTAAAGTTAGAATTTTTGGCGAGTTAAAGTAAAGCGGCGCAAATCTTGCCAATAAAATTCCGCCACCATTTACAAGCCCAGCATGCATCAATGCTAAAACTGGAGTTGGAGAATTAAGCGAGCTAGTCAGCCAAGAATGAAATGGATAAATTGCTGATTGCGTCATTGCAGCAACCAAGATTAGCAATAAAGCGATTAGTAGCTGGGCTTGATTTTCATATTCAAAAGCGAGGATAGATTGAATTGAAGTTTGGCCTGTTTGGTGAAAGAGCAAAATTAATCCGAGGCTTAAACAACAAAATCCAATTAAGAAATTTTTTGCCGCTAATTTTCCAGATGCAAAAGCAGAAATTTATTCGCTTCAGAAATCGGTTTTGGCTTCATATTTTGTCGAACTTTTGTGATGAGACGAAGTCCGTGTTTAAGAAGTTCTGCAGCAGTTTTTGCTGACAAATATCCTTTATCTCCGAACAAAAATCCGCTAATCTCACGAAAGAACTAATCAACCAAGGCAATCAAATCATCTTTGAAGCAACGGCAATAATTGCAGCTGACGGCAGCCATGCCAGAATTGATATTCTGCGCAAAAGTGAAGTTTCTGGCAAATGGAATTTGATTGAAGTTAAAGGCTCCACAAGCGCGAAAGATTATCACATCGATGACATGTCTTTCCAATATCATGTTTTTTCAAAAGCTGGATACGACATTGATAAATGCCTGCTGATGCTGGTTGATAATAGCTATGTCCTTCAGGGTGAAATTGATCCTCATAAATTTTTTAAATTTGAAGATGTTTCAAAGCAGGTTTTAGAAAACCAAAATGAAGTTGATTCATACAAAAGCAATTTGCTGGAAGTTTTAAAAGGCGCAGAAGAGCCAGAAATGAAGATTGGTGATAAGTGTTTCAAACCTTTTGATTGCGATTACCAGCATCATTGCTGGAAGGAAATTCCTCAATACTCAATTTTTAATATTTATCAGAACAAAAAGGCCGAAGAAATTGCAGTGCAAATCGGTAGCTATGACATCAAAAATATTCCGCCGCATTTATTTCCAAGTGGAGCCAAGGTAATTGACATAGAATGTTATCAAGAAAACAAAACTCATGTTCAAAAAGATAAAATCAAAAATTGGCTAAAAAAATTGCAATATCCGCTCTATTTTTTGGATTACGAAACTATTATGCCGGCAATTCCAATCTTTGATGGCACAAGACCCTATCAACAGATTCCTTTTCAATTTTCGCTTCACATTCAAGAAGTTGAAAATGGTGAGCTCAAGCATTTTGAATATCTTCACAAAGAAAAATCTGATCCAAGAAAAGAATTCGCTAGAAAGCTAATTGAAGCATGTGGAAATTCCGGTTCAGTTGTTGTTTACAATCAGTCGTTTGAAAAATCGCGCAATACTGAACTTGCCAAAGATTTCCCTGAATATGCCGCAAATCTTGAAGCAATTAACATGCGAGTAATTGACTTGATGGAGCCTTTTAAAAACCGCTTAATATACAGCCCAAAACAACAAAGTTCTTATTCGATAAAATATGCTTTGCCCGCATTTACCGATCTCAATTATGAGGAAATGGAAATTGCCAATGGGTCAGAAGCGATGAATGCATATCTCAATTTTATCCAAGGAAAATTGGCTGATGAAGAAAAGCTGATGGTTGATCTTTCCAATTATTGCAAACTTGACACTTTTGCAATGACGGAACTTCTTAAATCACTTTTGAATATTTCTAAGTAGAATTATCCAAAACTTCCTGAAATTTCTTGCAATTTCCCCAATTTTCCATTAAATTCTTTTTAAAGACACCTTTAGTAAGAATTTTTACTCAATTTAAAAACAAAGTCTTGTGAGCGCGAATAACGATATAATGACAATCAAAGAGCTTTCTGAATATCTAAAGATAGCAGAAAAAACGGCTTATCGCTTCGCTTTAGAAAAAAAGATTCCTGGTTTTAAAATTGGTGGTGCTTGGAGATTCCGCAAAACTGAAATTGATTCGTGGATAAAAGAGCAAGAAAGAATGAATAAATAATTATTATTATGACTGAATTTATTGATAAAAAGAAGCTGTCAGAACAAGACATTTCAACTAAATTCATCGTGCCTTCAATTCAGAGATCTGGCTGGGATGTAATGCTGCAAGTTAGTGAACAAAAGTTTATTACAGATGGTCGAATAATTTTAAGTGGTAAGTCCATCAAAAGAGGGGAAAAGAAAAAGCCAGATTTTGTCTTATCATATCACAAAAATTTTCCTTTGGCAGTTATTGAGGTAAAAGATAATAATCATTCGATTGCCAGCGGAATTCAACAAGCACTTGGTTATGCAGAAATTTTAGATGCACCTTTCGTATACAGTACCAATGGAGATGGATTTTTAGAGCATGATTTTCTAACTGGTCAGCAAAGAGATTTATTAATTGATCAACTTCCATCACCAGAAGAGCTTTATAATCGATATAAGCAGCATAAAAATATTGGGGACCAAGTAGAGAAAATTATTCAAACGCCATATTACCAAGGCAATTCAAAGAAAACTCCGCGCTATTATCAGCAAGTTGCCATAAATAGAGCTGTTAAGGCTGTGGCCGATGAGCAAAAAAGAATTTTGTTAGTGATGGCAACTGGTACGGGCAAAACCTTCACAGCGGGCCAAATTATTTGGCGCCTTTGGAAATCTGGTGCCAAAAAAAGAATCCTTTTTCTTGCTGATCGCAACATTTTGGTTGATCAAACAATGACCAACGATTTTAAGCATTTTGGTAGCAAAATGACAAAAATCCAGAATCGTAAGGTCGATCCAGCGTATGAAGTTTATCTTGGTTTGTATCAGGCATTAACAGGAAACGAGGAAGAAAAAAATATTTACAAGCAGTTTTCGTCCAGCTTTTTTGACCTAATTGTAATTGATGAATGCCACAGAGGCAGTGCCAGAGAAGATTCAAATTGGCGCGAGATTTTAGAATATTTTTCGGCAGCAACTCAGATTGGGTTAACGGCCACTCCAAAAGAAACTAAAGATATTTCAAACATCGAATATTTTGGCGAACCAATCTACACCTATTCTCTAAAACAAGGTATTGATGACGGCTTCCTTGCCCCTTATAAGGTGATTAGAGTGATGCTTGATAAAGATATTGGCGGCTATCGTCCCTCAATTCAGGATCGTGACCGCGAAGGAAATCAAATCGAAGATAAAGTTTACGATAGCAAAAACTTTGACCGAGACATTGTTTTAACCGAAAGAACCAAGGCTGTTGCCAAAGAGATAACTAGGTTTTTAAAGAAAACTGATCGCTTCAGTAAAACAATCGTATTTTGCGTTGATATAGAGCATGCCGAAAGAATGACCAAAGCTCTGATAGGTGAAAATTCTGATTTGGTTAAGCAAAATCGTAAATACATCATGCAGATTACCGGAGATAACAATGAAGGTAAGATGGAGTTAGATAATTTTATCGATGTTGAAAAAACCTATCCGGCAATTGTTACTACGAGCAAATTATTAACTACGGGAGTTGATGCTCAAACCTGCAAACTTATCGTTCTCGATGCCAATATTAGCTCATCAACCGAATTTAAACAAATTATTGGTAGAGGAACTAGAATCAGAGAAGACCTTGGTAAAACCCACTTCACAATTTTAGATTTTAGAAGAGCGACCGATCTATTTTCTGATCCAAATTTTGATGGTGATCCAATCCAAATTAAAGAAATAAAACAAGGTGAAGAACTTAGTGATGAAGATGTATTAACTGAAAAAAGTGAAGATCAAGATATTGAGCCAAACAGTGCCGAAGATTCTGACTTTATTATTAATCATCTTAACTCAGAACCATTTGAAGAAAAAGCCAAAACCGAAAAAATTTATGTAGATAATGTTGAGGTTAGCGTTGTTTATAAGCAGAAACAATTTCTTGATGAGAATGGAAAATTAATCACCGGCTCCTTCAAAGATTTTAGCAAAAAGAAGATTTTGCAAAACTATGCCTCTCTGGATGATTTTATAAGTAAATGGAGCGTCGAGGGTAAAAAATTCCAAATAATTCAAGAGCTTGAAAATCAAGGAATCTCATTTGCCGAATTGCAAAGTGATGTTGGCGAAATCGGTGAAAATCTCGATCCGTTTGATCTTATCCTCCATGTGGCTTTTGGCAGAAATAAACTAGCCACCAGACAGGAAAGAGTTAACAACGTCAGAAAGAAAAATTACTTAGCCAAATACAGCGGACAGGCAAGAAAAGTTTTAGATGCCCTGCTTGATAAATATGCCAATCAAGGTGTTGCCCACATCGAAGATATCAACATTTTAGCTGTTAATCCTTTTAGCTCAATCGGATCGCCAATTGAAATTATTCAAGAGTTTGGAGGAAGAGATGCTTATTTCTTAGCGTTGAGAGATTTGGAAAGGGAAATTTATGTTTATTAAATTGTCCAATCTATCACTAGAATATTTAGTTGGAATTGTTGCTGATAAAGAGATTATTAATCAATTCGGAGACATAGAATATTTTCCATTAAGGTATTTGAGTGGTTCAGAATTAGTTAAGTTTTTTAATCAGTTTGGGTATAGAGATGAGTATGGATCAGGATTTCCAGCAAGAAAAAAATACGCCTATGAAAAACTTAACGATCTAAATAACAAAGGTAGAATAAAGGAAGTTTTAGAGAACTTCTTTTCTCCCCAGAGTTATATAGATCTTGAAGTTGATCTCATAAAGCAATTAGATAAACTGAATAAATACATCTATTATGATGACCTATCAATTAGGCTCGATAAAAAAAAGTGCATCATCAACTCAACAAAAAAAACGGTCATTTTATCTAACGCTCTATCAAAAGTAGACCACGATTATATCAAAGAGCACATAAACAAGTGTGACCAGAAAATAGAGCAGATGGATTACTCTGGAGCTATAAACAATGCTAAATCTCTGTTGGAATCGGTGCTTAATTTTATCAGAGGCGAAATTTCTGACAAATCAGAAGAGATAAAAGAAAATCTAGAGTTACCAATCCTCTATAAACAGGTCTCTCGGAAGCTTAATCTTAGCGAAGATGAAAAAAAATCCAATTCAATAAACCAAATATTAAGAGGGTTATCAGGCATAGTTGCTGGCTTAGCAAGCTATAGAAACCTTGAAAGTGATGCACATGGAAAAGGCAATAAGAAAAAATCACAATTAGAATTTCATCATGCGATTTTAGCTGCCAACTCTGCAAAAACTATATCTGAATTTATCTACTCTTCTTACGAGAAACAATATTTATCAAAACAAAAATGACCAACCTATCCGGAGTAATAAAATCCATTCAAAATATAATGCGCGAGGATCATGGAGTTGATGGCGATGCGCAGAGATTATCACAGCTTTGCTGGATGTTATTCTTGAAAATATTTGATGAGAAAGAAGAGGAAGCTGAATTGCTTAATTCAAATTATAAATCGCCAATTCCACAAAATTTGAGATGGCGTAATTGGGCAAAAAATAATGAGGGAATTACGGGTGATAATTTACTTAATTTTATCAATAATGATCTGTTCCCAAAGCTAAAAGGTTTAAATTTTTCTATCCAAGAAAACGAGGCGGGATTCATAGTTAAATCAGTCTTTGAAGACAGCTTTAACTACATGAAAGATGGCACTTTGATTCGCAAAGTAATTAACAAAATCAACGAGATAAATTTTAACCGCAAAGCGGATCAAGACCAGTTTGGAAAAATTTATGAAGATTTGCTGCAAAGCCTACAATCCGCTGGAAATGCTGGCGAATTTTACACGCCAAGAGCTTTAACAAAATTTGTTGTTGATGTCGTTAATCCAAAGCTTGGCGAAAAAGTTTTTGATCCAGCTTGTGGAACTGGAGGTTTCTTAACCTCAGTAATTGAGCATGTTAGAAAAAATGATGTTCATACCGCTGAAGATGAAAAACTTATCAAAGAAACTATCAAAGGAGTCGAGTTAAAGCCTCTTCCTCACATGCTTTGCGTCACCAATATGATGCTGCATGGCGTGAACTCACCAACTAACATCGCGCACGATGATTCCTTATCAAGACCAATAAAAGACATCTCAGCGTCTGATAAAGTTGATGTAATTATTGCCAACCCTCCTTTTGGCGGATCGGTTAAAGATGGAATTTTAGCAAACTTTTCAAAATCTTATCAAACCAAAGAAACCGCAGACCTATTTTTGGTTTTGTTTTTAAAGCTGTTAAAAGATCAAGGAAGAGCAGGAATTGTATTGCCAGACGGTTCACTTACCGGAGACGGAGTTAAGGCAAGAATTCGCGCCGATCTTTTATCTGAGTGCAATTTGCACACAATCATCCGCTTACCAAATTCAGTTTTTGCTCCTTACGCAACTGTTGCCACCAATCTGTTATTTTTTACCAAAGGACAAAAAACAAAAGAAGTTTGGTATTATGAACATCGCCTGCCAGAGGGTCAGAAGGCTTATTCAAAAACCAAGCCAATTGATGCAAAAGAATTTGAAGGGATCAAAAAATGGTGGAATAAGCGAGCCCCAAGCGATGTTTCTTGGAGAGTTAACATTAAAGAAATTGAAGCACGAAACTTTGATTTAGATATTAAAAATCCGAGTAAAAAAGAGGAATTGCAAGAATTTACCAGTGCCGAACTAATCAAAATGCTTGAAGATTCTTTTGATGAAACAAAGAAAATTTTGGCTGAAATTAGGGGTGTATTATGAGCAGATGGCAAAAAGTTAAAATTGGAGATCTACTTACCAGATATAAAGAACCCGTAGAAGTAAGGGATAATCTTTTGTATAAAAGAGTTACCATAAGAACAAAACACAAGGGTGTTGAGATTAGAGATGAGGAAATCGGAAAAAAAATAGGTACTAAAAAACAATGGTTGGTAAAAGAAGGTCAATTTATTTTATCCAGAATTGATGCTCGATTTGGAGCGATGGGTATGATACCTAAAGAAGTTGATGGAGCTATTGTTACAAACGATTTTTTAGCTTTCGATGTAAATAAAAACACAATAGAGCAATATCTATTTTATCAGCTCTTAAAGTCCCCGATTTTTCTTGAAGCCTGCAAAAAAGCCAGTCGAGGCGTTACTCAAAGAAAAAGAATAAATGAAGATTTTTTTCTGGGGTATGAATTAACAATTCCAAGGCGCGATGCTCAAAAGGAGCTTTGTGCCAAAATTGAGTTAGCAGAAAAAGGGCAAGAAACACTTAAAAATCAAATCGAGAACCAAAAGACTTATATAAGAAATCTTAGAAAACAGATTTTACAAGATGCTATTGAAGGTAAATTAACCAAAGAATGGCGCGAGCAGAATCTAAATATCGAACCAGCCAGCGAGCTTTTAAAGAAAATCACAAAAGAAAAAGAGAAATTAATTGCTGAGAAAAAAATCAAAAGAGAAAAGTCATCACCACTGATTGCAAAAAATCAAATTCCATTTGAAGTACCTGGGGATTGGGTTTGGGTTGGCATATCTGAAATAGGGTTATGTTTTACAGGTGACAGCATAAATGAATCTGTAAAAAACTTAAAATACAAAGTTTCAAAAAATGGATTAAATTATATCGGAACAAAAGATGTTGGTTTTGAATGCAGTGGAGTGAATTATAATACGGGCGTTGTTATACCGTTTGACGAAGCAGGAACTGAATTCAAAATTGCAAAGAAAGGATCGATTTTTATTTGTATAGAGGGAGGAAGTTCTGGAAAAAAAATCGCTCTATTAGAACAAGATGTTTGTTTTGGAAATAAACTTCTAGCTACTCAGGTTTTTAAGCCCGTGAGTTATGAATATGTTTATTTTGTCTATCAAACCTTTCTTTTTGAAAATGAATTTAAAAATAAAAGCAAGGGTCTTAGAGGTGGGGTTTCTGTCAATATATTTAAAACAATAAAAATTCCACTTCCTCCGCTCCAAGAGCAGCAAGCTATCGTCTCAAAACTTCAAACCTTAATGCAAAAACTCGACGAGGCTGAAAAGCAAATCGAAAAAAGTTTTGAGACCAGCAAACTTTTAACCAAAGCAATTTTGGCGGAGGCTTTTAAAGGTGAAGTGGCAGAATTTTCATGATTGAACAAAAAGTAAAAACCACAATAGACAAAATCTATGAGTAAAAATTATTTTGACTTAACTAAGAGAAAAATTGATGAGCTAGAAATAGCCAAACAAGATAACTTTACTTGCAATATCGTTGATAGGAGTAATGGCGACGTATTTAATGGATTTATTTTAGCAATTACGCAAAAGACGGAAGATAAAAGAATTTGCGAAATTTCTTGGCAAAAATCTTCAACCGATAAGAAATATCAGCCAAGATTAATTTTTAGAAAAATAGACAATAACCTTAATGATAAAAAAATAGATGCTAAAAGACCTGTAATCATTGACTTTTTAACAGGTGAAAATGGCTACAGAGAATTTTGGCAAATGATAGCTTTTATCTTCAAAGCCAAGGACTTAATTGATACGGGTGATTTTATTGATGAATTGAAAGTTATATCTAATGGGCAATTTACCGAATTTTTAAACAACAAAGAAAAGTTTGGGAATTTAACAAGCGCCACAAAAAACCTTGATGGTATTGATTATGCAAGTAATCAAAATTTAAATTTGGCAACCAATCTTAAAATTTTAAAAGATAATTTAAGTAAAATTGAATATTTTATAAGCAATGAATCATCCGAAACAGAAATTCAAAGATGGCTCGATGAAGATAAGCATAAAAACAGAAGGGCTAGATGCATGATCTTTGGCCTAGAATATGTTAATCATAAAAGAGAGGGACAGGCAAATGGAAATAAATATGATTTATTAACTAGAATTGGGGTTGGTGATGATAATGAAGAGAGAGTTTTAATAGAGTTAAAAGGTGCTAATGCTGATATTTTTAAAATAAAAAATGATCAAACTTTAAATGATGGAAAAACGGAAGAGTTTCATTTGTCAGAAAGTTTATCTCGTGCAATCCCTCAAATTCTTGAATATAAAAGAAAATTAGAAGAAAAATCAAAAAGCGTAGAAGATGAGGATATGAGAAGGATGGGAGAATTTAGCAAAATAACAATTTCAAAATGCATAATTGTAATTGGATCAAAAAAGGATGATAAAAGATGGCAGGCGAATTTCTTAGACTTAAAGAAATCTTTTAATTCAATACTAGAAATATGGACTTACACAGATTTAAAAAACAAACTATCTTCTACTATAAAAAACCTAGAGCATTAAGAAGAATCAAAAACTTTAGATGATAATATTAATAAAGATGAATTTGAGGATGAAGTTCCTTTTTAAATTTTTTTAAAAAAATAATTATGCTCGGAAAATTAGAAAAAGTCGATCTTAAAACCATCTGGGAAAATGAAGCTTACAACTTCACTCCGTGGCTTGCTCAAAAGGAAAATCTGGAATTGCTTGGGGATGCGATTGGAATTGAGCTAGAATTGGAAGCCCAAGAAAAAAATGTTGGTCCGTTTAGAGCGGATATTTTGTGTAAAAACACAAGTGGAGACTGTCGCAAACCCAACTTCCCAAAAAATCCAACTCAAAAAAATTTAGCTCAAGTTTTTTGATCTAATTTTTTTGGAATTTGTGGGGTTTTTTGTGTTTTGGTTTGTGGTTTTTTGGTGATTTTTATTGATTTTACGT
>CAIZZE010000080.1 GCA_903937405.1 uncultured Alphaproteobacteria bacterium
ACGTAAAATCAATAAAAATCACCAAAAAACCACAAACCAAAACACAAAAAACCCCACAAATTCCAAAAAAATCAGATCAAAAAACTTGAGCTAAATTTTTTTGAGTTGGATTTTTTGGGAAGTTGGGTTTGCGACAGTCTCTTTATGGGAAAGAGGGATTAACACCAGCCCTCGATATGGCTTCGACAATCGCCTTTGGAGATTGCAACTCACTCAATTAAAACAAAATTTGTGAGTACAATAAGCTTAATTTTTCTTAGTGAACGAAAGTGAACTTAGAAAAATCTTGCGTTTGCAAGCGCGAATGCGCGCCATCCCTTTTTTTCTATCTTTAATTACCATTTTTGAAGTATCAGAATTTTACTACTTAAAATATGAGTAATACGAAACGTATTGTCTGCTATACAAACAACGACAAATTTTTAGCATTGGTAAAATTCGATCTGATTTTATATTAATTAATTCTCAAAAATTAATAACCGATGTCATCTAAATTAGGACTTCCTCAAAATAATTTAAAAAATTTTAAACATGACTCTCCAACCATTTCACCTCGCAGTTCCAGTTAATGACTTAGAAAAAGCCCGTCGATTTTATGGCGAATTTCTGGGTTTAGAAGAAGGGCGATCAAGTGAATCATGGATTGACTGGAATTTTTTTGGACATCAATTCGTAACTCATTTAAAAAAAGGCGAAAATAATATTCCATCTGCAATCAATCATGTCGATGGACACGGCGTTCCAGTGCCACATTTCGGCGTGGTGCTTGAATGGAATGACTGGCAGCAATTTGCCGAGAAACTAAAAGAGAATAATATCAAATTTGTGATTGAACCTTATATCAGGTTTAAAGGCGAAGTTGGCGAACAAGCAACAATGTTTTTTCAAGATCCAAGTGGCAATTCACTAGAGTTTAAAGCGTTTAAAGATATGTCACGCTTATTTGCCAAATAGTAACATTGTATGTACTTAGTATTAGTACATACAAATTATTTCTCCTTCACATCATCCCAACTTTGACGCTTACCATTTGCGCCTTTTGACCATTTATAACATCCGCCGCCACTCTGACTAAGTCCGCCATCGCAGCTATCGGCTTCATAACATTTGCGCTTGTCATATTTTGCACCCAAAAATTCTTTCACCGAAACCCATTTAGAATCGCCAGAAAAATTTTCCATCCAATAACATTGCGGCGCTTCTTTGCCAAATGGCCAATAAGCACAAGCAGTTACAAAAAAAAGAAACATGACAACGAAAATAGATTTTATTTTTTTCATGAGTTTGAATTTTGTTTTAAAAATCTTTGTAAAAGTAATTTTTAAATTTAGTTTAAGAATTCTTACGCGAACTATGCTCAGCTCAACTTTCTTCAAACCTTAAAATTTAGATTTTATGAAAAAACTCTTTTTAATCGCGTCACTTCTGACCGCAATTTCTTGCACCCACCAAAACCAAAAAGTTACTTTCGATCTTTCATTTAAAAGCGAATCTTCAAACATCGGAAGAGGCATTGGCATTGATGTAGCAGTTTTTGATGATAGAACAGATAAAGAATTTTTAGGCAGAAAAAGATTTGGCGATGAAAAAATCGTAATCACTTCTGATCAAGATTTAGTGTCATTATTGCAGAAAAAAATCGGCAGCAATTTACTTCAAAAAGGCTTTTTAAAAGGAAAAGACAAATCAGTTGAAGTTAGAATTGAAACTCTTGAATACATGGCGAAACGCAATTTCTTCATTGGAACTTCTAATGGTAAAGCCAGCTTTAAAGTTATTGTGATCAACAATAAAACTAAGGAAAAATTCAGCAAAAATTTTGCTTTAGTGGTTAATGGAAAACATTTTATCGTTCCTCTTGAATCAACTGATTCAAATATCCTAAACGCATTGGTTCAAGAAATTGTCGATGATATTTTGAAAGATGAGTCATTCTTGAATAACTTATCACAATAAGGATTTAGAGCTGCTGTAAAGCTCGGGACGGGATTATAATCTCGTCCTAACGGCGTGAGAGAACTTAACTCAACGTAAAAAAAATCTCCTCCGAAAAAAATTCGAAGGAGATTTTAAAATTAAACTAACAGTTAAATTTAGTTTTGCGCGTTAACGCTTGCAGCTTCAGGGCCTTTTTTGCCTTGAACGATTTCGAAAGTCACTTTTTGACCTTCGCGCAAAGTTTTACGACCGCCGCCAGCCATGTTGATAGCGCTGTGGTGTACGAATACATCCTTTCCGCCTTCTTGTTCGATAAAGCCGAAGCCTTTTTCATCGTTGAACCATTTAACTGTACCTGTTACTTGACCTGACATTTGTATTACTCCTAGATATTAAAAAAGATATTGGGTTTTTGGTGGTGAGATGACTATAGAAGCAGGAATCTCATTAGACAAAAGATTTTTTCGATAAAAAAATAAATTTAAGAAATTTTCTTATTTTAAGATTTTTTGAGAAAGTTTGAGTATGATATATTCATTTCAAATTCAGTTTTCTTTAAGGGCGATTTTTCTTACGCAGAAAATTTTCCCCGATAATAAATAAGTGGATTCTTGTCACTCATTTTAGAATAATCCATAACCTCAGCAATAATGATATGATGATCTCCGGCCTTGATTACACGCTGCTTCTTACATTCAAAAAAACCTAGTGAGTTTTGAAAAATTGGATTGCCGAATTTTCCCAAAATATATGGTTCAACAGTCCATTTTTTAGAATTTTTCGGTGTCGCAAAAGCTTTGGCCAATTCCTGTTGCTCCTGACTTAAAATATTTAGCGAGAAATAGCGGTTCTTTTTAAAAAGCGGCAGGTTGGAAGACTTGTTATCGATCGAAAACAGCACCAATGGCGGTTCCAGCGATACTGAAGAAAATGAATTTATGGTCATGCCAAAAAATTCATCAGCAAAGATTTTCTTTAATTTTTGTAAAAAATTTTTTCCAAAAGTAGTTTCACACAATAATTTATTGCTGAAGATTTTTTCGGAAAAAATCTTGCTTTCAAAAAACTTTTCAGTTGAAAAAGTTTCCGCAAGAAAATTCTTACGTCGCGCGCAGGCAATAATCACGCCGGTTGAGAATAATCCAAGACAATCGCGTAATTTTCTGTGATGATCCATTTTTGAAATTTAATTATTCTCCAAAAGGAGTGAGAGCGATTTCTTTAAAGACCTAAAAAAGCAATAACTGCTTAAAGGATAAAATCAGGAAAAGTAATAGTGAAATCAAGCCTAAAACCATCCACATTGAATAGCTGTATAAATAGCCAGTTTGTAACTTACTTATTCTTCCTGCCATGACTTTGCAAAAAGCTGCCGCGCCATTTGGCAAGCCATCAACAATTTTCATGTCGATAATTTTCCACAAAAAGTCGCCCAGTTTTTTGGTTGGTTTAACCAAAATCATGTCGTAGATTTCATCGAAATACCATTTGTTCAAAGACAACTTATATAAAGGTTTCAAGGCATTTGCCAATTTTGCCGGCCAATCTTTTTTAACCAGATAAAATATATACGCCAAAGCAATTGCTACAACGCCAACGATTAGCGGTGAAATTTTTACCAAGAACGGCGCGTGATGAATTTCTTCAAGCAAACCAATTTTTCCTTCGCGCACAAAGATCGCGCCGCTGAAGAAATTTCCTTCCGCTGCAACCATGTGATAAATTTTTGAACCAATAATTCCGGCAAAAATTGAACCAGCGGCTAAAACGAAAAGCGGAATTAGCATTGAAAGCGGCGATTCATGCGCATGGTCATAAGTGTGATGATCGGCGCGCGTTTTGCCGTGAAAAGTTAAAAATAACAAACGCCAAGAATAAAAGGCGGTTAAAAATGCTGCTGAAATTCCCATCCAATAAGCCAATTTTCCAAGTGGGCTGTGCGACATGAAAGCAGCTTCGAGAATAACATCTTTCGAATAAAAACCGGCGAATGGCGGAAATCCCGCAAGCGCAAGAGATCCAATCCACATCATGGCGTAAGTGATCGGAATTTTTTTCCAAATGCCGCCCATTTTTTGGATATTTTGTTCGTGATGCATTGCGTGAATTACGCTGCCCGCGCCCAAGAATAGCAAAGCTTTGAAGAAAGCGTGAGTTGCCAAATGGAAAATTGCTGCTGAATAAGCTGAAACGCCGCAAGCAAAAAACATGTAACCAAGTTGCGAGCAAGTTGAGTAAGCGATAATTTTTTTAATATCATTTTGCGTCAGCGCAATTGTGGCGGCAAATAATGCGGTTGTAGCTCCAACTAAGGTTACAATTAATAATGCATTTTCAGAATATTCAAAAAGTGGTGAACAACGCGCCACTAAAAATACTCCAGCAGTAACCATTGTAGCGGCGTGGATTAAGGCTGAAACCGGAGTTGGACCTTCCATCGCATCGGCAAGCCAAACATGTAAACCGATTTGTGCTGATTTGCCCATCGCGCCTACAAAGAGTAAAATGCAAATTGCATCAATTGTGCGCCACTCGGTTCCAAAAAGTGCGAATTTATCAAAAACATGGCTGCAAACTGTCGCAAAAACTGGACCATATTGCACAGTTCCGAAAGTTAAATAAATCAAACCAATTGCAATAATTAAGCCAAAATCACCAACGCGATTGGCAACGAAAGCTTTAATTGCCGCATTATTTGCTGATTCTTTTTTATACCAAAAACCGATGAGCAAGTAAGAAGCAACACCAACGCCTTCCCAACCGACAAAAAGCTGCAAGAAGTTATCTGCCGTTACCAAAATCAACATGAAAAAAGTGAAAAGCGAAAGGTAAGACATGAAACGTGCAATTGACTTGTCTTCATGCATGTAACCAATTGAATAAATGTGAACCAAACTTGACACAACAGTTACAACAACCAGCATGATTGCGGTTAATGAATCAAGCTTGAGAGCCCAATTGGCTGAAAGGTCACCGGATGTTATCCAATTGACTAAAACTACGGTTGAATTGACGTGATTTGTGCTGACATCGTGAAAAACCAGAATCGCGCAAATTGCTGAAATAACTAAAAGCGCGCTGGAAAAAATTTGAGCAAATTTATCAGCGAAATTTTTAGGCAAAATACGCGAAAGAAATCCGGAAAATAAAAAGCCGAAAAGCGGCAGGAATACTGTAAGCTTAAGAAGCATTGGATCTTAAAAAAAATTTGAGATGAAGAAGTGCGGCAAATTAGATAAGCGAAAGTGAAAAATCAAAGTGAAAAGTTGGTAAATAATTTGCGGCTATATCAAGAGTTAATAAATTATGGATAGATCCTGAAACAAGTTCAGGATGACGATAGGAGGAAGATCTACCAGATCTGTCATCCTGAACTTGTTTCAGGATCTAAATTTTGCTATATCTACCAATTACCAGTTCCGATACGAGTGTCGCCTTTACCGTTAATTTTCCAAATATTACCCAAGCTGTGACTCATTGGATTATAACGTTCTTGACCTGGAAGAGGTGGATCCATACCGGCAGTTTGCAAAATACCCAAAGCAGAGTGACGACAAAATGCGTGAGCGCCCCAAAAAATTGTGTCATAGTCACTAAAGTTTTTCTTCACGTCTGCAGGATCATTCCAGTTCACATCTTTTAATTCTTTTTTATAGCGCGTCTTGATTTTAGCAATGTCGGGATTGGATGAAACAATATCAGCATCTTTACTCCAGCTGTAAAATGACATGTAAAATGCTCCGGCGAATTGCGATCCCAAACCTGATTGACAGCCGTGAATCCAGCCTAAATTATATCCCGGAGATCCGCCTTTAGGCATTTGGCTAAATAAAGTTTGACCCATTGGCTTATACCAATTGGGCGCGCAAGAAATGGTAAAAGCTGTGATAAGAAAAATTACAAAAATATTTTTTTTCATTATTGCCCAAAAAATTGTCCTTTTGATCCACCAGCCCAAAGTGGGTTGGCGCTAAATACGCCGCCATCTGAACCGCCAGACCAAACATCAAACATGGAATCTAAACCATTTGCAGGATTTGGTTTGATCGGCGCATCAAGTCCATCAAACATACCACCCCAAGCATTATTAATATTTCCAGCATTGAAAGTTGGATCATAACCACCCGGATTTAAATATTTATCAAACGAACCAACCGGGCCCGAAGTTCCGGCCACAACCTGCTGGAAACACCAACTATAGCCTCTAGAATGACCAAAACGATATTCGGGATTGCCGATCATTTTCGGATCATAACGATAACCATAACGCGTACGGTAATAAACGTTACCACGAGCATAAAGAGTTGAAGAACATCCATCTTTATAGCCAGCTTGAAAAGCGGGAGTGCCTTGCGGAATTTTAAAACTTGTCCATTCAAAATATGGCGTGCCTGAATGGGTGAACCATTTACAGCCAAAAACCTGAACCAAGAGAAACAATAATAAAACTCTAATCAAAATTTTCATTATATGTAACCACCAAATGTTGCACCCCAGATTGAACTACCCTGTTTTACAAAGTCATAACGATAACAATACCAGAAAGAGTTACCCCAAGCAGTTTTATAATCGGATGAGCTAGTCATTTTGTAGCCATCAACTTTATTATTAGTATAAAACATTTTGTAAAAAGTATTACTTCCCGCTGACATTCCAACTTCACAACCATCTTGCCAACCTTGCCTGAATTCAGGAGAAGCTGTTTTTAATTCTTCAGCAAATTCAGTATCTGGACGGTTGGGAAAAATCCTGGCAATTTCCCTATTACAACCGGTTACCAATAGAGTTGAGATTAAAAAGAAAAAAAATGTGATCGGTTTTTTGTTAAAATTTTTCATTCCAATGCACCTTTAGCAAATGATGTGAAACTGACAAATTGACCAATATGGAGTACGCAAGCGTTCCAACCTTGACCCCAACCGGTTTGATAGCCGGGATCATGTTGATCAACGCCATTACCAAAATCTGGCCCTTTACCATCCTGATAAATGAAAGCATTGGCAAAAGCTTTATTGGCCAAAGCCGTTCTGCAACCGGAATACCAGCCCGCCTTATATTCTGGTGGACCATCAGGAACAGCAAGATTCATGGTAATTGGCTGGTAAAAACCAAAACTTTCCGGCATACGACAAGAGTTAAGAAATAACATTATGGTTAAAATTAATGTCGCAATTTTCACTTTTTTATCAGTTGGCCCCAATGTTTAAGAAGGTTTGAATTAGGGAGTTTATACAACATCCCAATCCATAATGTATGTACATTGCTCATATCCATCATACCAACCGCTGTTGTAGTCGGAACTTTTTTGCATACGCTTAAAATCATATTTCTTGCCGTTAATGTCAGCCAATAATCCCTTTGAAACAGCGTCCCATCCCGAGGCGCATCCATCTTTAAAACCTTTACCATATTCGGAATCAGTTGAAGGAAAATTTCTCACACCAGTTAATGGACGCGGCTTGGCTCCCCAATTCCAGCTCTTCGGCATTCTTTCAACGAAGAGGCTGCAGGAGCAAAATGAAATTAATATTAATAGCAGCGAAATTTTTTTGAGCATTTTTAAGAAATTTTGATAAGTATTTTTTCAATTTTTTGCGCTAGAAAATCAAAAGAAAATTCTTTTTCAAGCTTTGAAAACGCTTTGTTAGTAAATGGTGCGTAAATTTCTGGATTACTTAGAACTTTAATTATTTTTTGAGCCAGATCTTCAGCATTTTCATTTTTAAACAGCAAGCCATCTTCATCATTTTTAATCAAGAATTTTCCGCCATCTGTATTAGAAGAAATCACCAAAGTTGAAAATAAAAATCCTTCTAAGATCACCAAACCAAATGGCTCTTCACGTGAAGGGACGCAAAAAATATCAACATTTTCAAAAAATTTCGACTTATCTAAAACCGTACCAACAAATTCGCATTTTTCTAAAACAGCATTATTTCGAGCAAATTCTTGAAGCGTGTTTAAATTATATCCACCCGGCACTTCAAAGCCGCCAATTTTTAAACGAAGATCCTGACCATTTTTTACCAAAATTCCTGCTGCTTTAATTAAAATATCAAAACCTTTGCGCGACTCAATGCGGCCATAAATACCGATTGTCGGCGCAATTTTTAGAGTTTTTGCGCGATATTTTTGATCAACTTTAATTACCTTGGGCAAAACAAAGGATTTTTCTTTGTCAAAACCAGTTGCAACAACTAAATCAGAAATTTGCTGATTAATACTTATTATGTAATCGCAATTCAGCGAGCTTTTAAAACTAATTCCGTGATTGATTGCAACCGATTTTGTATTTGAAAAAAACCGCATGATTTTCATCCATTTCATCAAGCGGTTAGAATGACATAAAACCATATCAGGCTTGAATGTGATTAATATCCAAAGCAACTTGATGCAATCAAAAATTTGGCTCGAATTTTTTAATTTAAAAATTCTTTTCGTTGCATATTTATCATGACCATTATCCGAAATTAAAAGTGCAACTTCGTGATTTTGTTGTAGCAATATTTCACTGTAATTGCGAAAAATCTGATCAACTCCGCCAATACCTTGCGCGTGAATTGCGTTTAAAATTTTCATGTGCGATAAATTCGTTTTTAAAAATAATATTTCGTAAAATGCAAAACATCTTTTCAACAATCAATTATCAATATCTGAAGCCAAAAAATTTCGATGAAACCAATCCGGAATTTGACATTTTTAAAAATGTTCCACTTGATAATTGTTTTGTACCAGAAATAAAAACCTTCAAAAACATCCGCATCAGCACTAATTCAGTGCTTTTCAACTATTTCAACATCATCAGAGAAAGTTGTATCAGCACCAATTACGAAAAATATCGCCAAGGTTTTCGTTTTTACCTGAAATTTATTTTTCCTAAATTCAATTTTAGCCGCAAAAAATTTTTACTAATCACCGACGAATGGACTAGCAACTATTATCACTGGCATATTTTTGCCTTAAAAAAACTTTTAATTTTGCAAGAAAAAGGCCTCGCCAAAGATGCTTTGCTTTTTTTACCTAAAAAATATCAAGGCTATAAATTTGTTTTACCGTCACTTGCAAAATTCGGAATTACTGAAAAACAAATTATTTTTTTACGCCGTAAATCAAATATTAAAACTGCGGAAGTTCCTTTTGTAGAGCCTTCGCAGCAACATCCGATTATTTTTCAAGAAATCCGTGAAATTTTATTACAAAACCAAAAATCTAATTTGGATTTTGGCGATAAAATTTACATTTCCCGCGCAGGACAAGTTTTGCGTTTTGTGGAAAATGAAAATGAAGTTCTGGCTTTGCTTGAAAAATATGGTTTTAAAAAAATTATCGCCGAAAAATTTTCTTACGACGAACAAATTGCTATTTGCTCTAAAGCCAAATATCTCTTAAGTCCCCACGGTGCTGGACTTACTAATCTTTTATTTATGAAAGAAAATTCGTCAGTTTTAGAATTAGCCAGTGCTCCTTCCTCGCAAAAATATTATTACAAACTAGCTTCCATGTTAAATATTAATTATTTTTACCAAGAATGCGAAATGGCTGAAAGCAGCAAAGTCAAAGATTTTCACCATGCAAGCTTGTTGGTGAATTTAGAAAAATTGGAAAAAAACTTAAAATTAATGTTAAAAAATGACTGATTTTATAACTTTAAAAGACCGTGCCATCATTGAAATTACGGGCGAAGATCGTAAAAAATTTCTGCAAGGTTTAATTACCAATGATATTTTTAAAGCCTCAGATCAAAACCTGATTTACTCCGCAATGTTAAGCGCTCAAGGCCGCTTTCTTTATGATTTTTTTATTTGCGAAATCGGTGAAAAATTAATTCTCGATTGCTTTGCTGCCAGACGCGATGAAATCATACAAAAATTCGGTTTTTACAAACTGCGCTCCCAAGTAACAATTGCCAAAAATGATGCTTTAATTGTCACCCATAATTTTGGAAAAATTGGTTTCTCTGACCCAAGAAATGCTGCGCTCGGACATAGATTTTACCAGCCTAAATCTGAAATAAAAAATTCTCCTGAAACTATTTACCATTTCGCCCGCATTGCCAAAAAAATTCCTGAAAGCGAAAATGATTTAACTTACGATAAATCATTCATTTTGGAATTTGGCTTCGATAATTTAAACGCCATCGATTACCAAAAAGGCTGTTACATTGGCCAAGAGTTAACCGCTCGCACCCATTATCGCGGTGAAATTCGTAAAAAAATTTTTCACATTAAAATTGATGGCACAATTGCCGAAAAAAATTCGGAAATAACTTGCGAAGGAAAATCTGCTGGCATAATTCTGTCTTCGGTTTTTCATGAATCCGAGCTTCACGCTCTGGCCTTAATCAAGATTTCTGACGATCAAAATTCGACCATGAATTTTGAAATTTCAGAACAAAAAATTTCCGTGATCAGTTAATGCAAATCTATCTGCCAATTGCCGAGATTCCCGTTAACATTCTGTTGATCTTGTTACTCGGCCTTACAACTGGATTTCTCGCCGGCATGTTCGGAATTGGCGGCGGTTTCATCGCAACTCCTCTTTTAATGTTCATTGGCATTCCGCCAGCAATCGCGGTTTCAACTTCAACTAATCAAATTATAGCTTCTTCCGTTTCAGGAGTATTCGCCCATTTTCGCAAAAGCAGTGTCGATATAAAAATGGGCTTAGTGCTGGTGGTTGGAGGTTTTATCGGCTCAACACTTGGTGTTTCCATTTTCAAAATTTTGCAAAAAACCGGCCATATCGATCTAGTTGTTGCTTTAACTTACGTAATTTTTCTCGGAACAATCAGCGTTACAATGTTGATTGACAGCATCAAAACCTTGGTTGAAAAAAAATATGGTGTGACTTGGGAAAAAACTGAAAATGGTAATCTTGATAAATTTTTAGCCAAAATTGATCGCCTGCCGTGGAAATCACATTTTCCAAAATCCGACATCACTGTAAGCTTAATTGTACCAATTGTTTTAAGTATCGGCATTGGAATTTTAGTTGCCTTAATGGGCGTTGGCGGCGGCTTCTTGATGATTCCGGCAATGATTTATATTTTGCGCATGCCTTCTTCCGTTGTGGTTGGAACCTCACTTTTTCAAATCGTTTTCATCGCCAGTAACGCCACGTTTTTACAAGCCGTTACCAACAACACCGTCGATATTGTTTTAGCTTTTTTAATGATTATCAGCTCATCAATCGGTGCGCAAATCGGTACCAGAACCGGCTACAAAGTCGATGCCGACAGCATGCGTTCATTTCTATCACTCTTACTTCTTGGCGTTTGCGTTAAAATGCTTTTTGTGCTTTTCAAACATCCAGAAAGCCTTTATGTAATCGAAATCTTGAAATGATGAAAAAAATTTTCCTGACTTTTCTATTACTAATCAGCGCATCTTTCGCAGCAAATGCTACTCCAATTATTTCCGGCATTTCCACTAACGAAATCAATATTGATACTAAATTCCGTGGCGCAAAAATCCTGCTTTTTGGCGCTAAAGACGATGCTGGAGAAATTGTAATTACGGTGCGTGGTCCGAAAAGAAATTTCATGGTCACTAAAAAACACAAACTGCTAGGCGTTTGGTACAATGGCGAACGCCTTAAGTTCAAAGATACTTACAGCCTTTATTCGCTTTTCTCCACTTTTAACGCTCAAGAACCAATCGACGATCTTTTAAAAGAATTAGAACTGGGTAGAAATAATCTAAATTTTTCAACTTCTGACGAAATTGATGAAGTCAAAAAAAATGAATTTCAACTACAACTAGTTGACCGCATGGAAAAAAATCATCTTTACAATACCAGCTCCAATAAAATCGATTTCTTAAATGAAACCCTTTTCAAAGTAATTTTAGATTTTCCAAAAAATATTTCCCGCGGCATTTACACAGTTGAAATTTATTTAATTAATGAAGGCTCGCTGGTTTCTTTTCAGTCAATCCCAATCTATGTAAATCAAGTTGGATTTAGCGCCAAAGTTTTGGATTTTGCTTTCCAACAATCTTTTCTCTACGCTCTATTATCAGTTGCCATCGCTCTTATATTTGGCTGGCTGGCTAACTATTTGTTCGCACGTTTCCTTGGTAAATAATTAATTTAAAAAAATACTATGACCCAAATCTTAAACGCCGAATCAACTCCAACTATCATCGTCTGCATCGACACCACTAATGCCTCGGAAGCAGCATTACGCTATGCTTGTCGTAAAGCTAAAACTAACAATTTTGCAGTTCAGATTTTAGCCGTAATGGAAGCTTCGCACAAAAACCTGCTTTTCGGCGCTAAAGCAATTGGCAATGATAAAAGACAAATTCTGGAGAAACATTTAAAAAAATTAATCGATGCCGTTTGCAAAGAAACCAGCATCATGCCAAGCGTTTCAGTGCGTGAAGGCGATATTGTGACAGAAATTATTCGTGAAATAAAAGCGACGCCAGATTGCAAAATGTTGATTTTTGGCAAGTCTGACAATGCGCAAAGTGATAATACAGTTTTACCAAAAATCGTTAAGAAAATCGGCAATAAAATCGCGGTTCCGGTAACGATTGTGCCAGAAAATTTGAGTAATGAATTTTTAGCTAAATTATAGATTAGATCCTGAAACAAGTTCAGGATGACAGCTCTGGCAGAACTTCCAACATCGTCATCCTGAACTTGTTTCAGGATCTAATAACGAAGTTTGAATCTAAATTAAATCCCAATGACAATTTTTCGCTCTATTTTCACCATCTCATTTTACATCTCACTTTCACGAATTCTCGGATTCATCCGCGACATTTTAATCGCCCAATATCTTGGCGTTAGCATGTTATCCGATGCATTCTTCGCCGCTTTCCGCTTGCCAAATTTCTTCCGCCGCGTTTTTGCCGAAGGCGCTTTCAACTCAGCATTCGTGCCGATTTTCATCGGAAAACTTCATGAAAAAGAAAATGACAAAGAAGGTGAAAGAAGCGAATTAGTTTTTGTGCGTAATATTTTTTCCCTGCTTTTTTTCACACTATTAATTTTCACCCTCATTTTTCAGCTTTTCATGCCATTTTTCATGAAAATTCTTTTTCCGGGATTTTTTGGTGATGCTGAAAAATCAGAACTTTTAATCAATCTTTCCCACATCACGATTTTCTATTTAATTTTCATTTCACTGGTTTCACTTTGTTCCGGAGTTCTTAATTCTATCAATAAATTCACGGTTCCAGCCTCTGCACCAATAGTTTTAAATGGTACATTAATTGCCTCTGCTTTTGTCTTTGGATCAATAACTCCAAACTATGCCTATGCTTTTTCTTGGGGCGTTTTTGTTGCCGGAATTTTACAATTTTTATGGGTTTTTATTTTCACAGTTAAAGCCGGATATTTGCTTTACCCAAAAATGCCGGTTTTTAATAGCGACATGAAAAAGTTTTTCCGCAAATTAATTCCAGGCGTGATTGGCGCTAACGTAATGCAAATTAATTTGTTGGTCGATTCAATCTTTGCCAGCATGATTGCCGGCGCTGTTTCATATCTTTATTACGCTGATCGCATTAACCAATTACCTCTCGCCATGATCGGCATCGCAATTGGAATTGCTTTGCTTCCCGCCCTTTCAAGAAAAATCAAAGCCAACGAACATGCCGGCGCAATCAAGTTGCAAAACATTGCTTTAGAAGTTGGATTAATCTTAGTAATTCCTGCCACTCTGGCACTGACAGTTTTAGCCTACCCGATTATTTCCTCACTTTTTGAACGGGGAAAATTCACTGCTGACGAAAGTTTTTTTGTTGCCAAAGCTTTGATGTTTTATTCTTTCGGCCTGCCTTCTTATGTTTTGGTAAAAGTCATGGAGCCAGCATTTTTCTCGCGCGGCGACACTAAAACTCCAATGAAAATTGCCTTCGTCTGCCTGATTAATAACGGAATTTTCAACGTAGTTTTTTACTATCTCGGTTTTAGTTATGTCGGAATTGTTATGGCTTCAATAATTTCAACTTATCTCAATCTAACCTTGCTAATCACAACTTTAATCAAGAAAAAACATTTTCATTTTGAAAAGGATTTTCCAAAAAAACTGGCGATGATTTTAATTCCATCAATCGCGATGGCTTTGGCTTTATTCTTCATGCGCGAGTTTTTTTATCAAAGTGATTATCTGGGAAGAATCACCGAATTAACTATCATGATTGCAATTGGTTTAATAATTTACGCCGTTTCCGCTTATTTCTCGGGAAGCTTGAATATCCTGCTTCAGTCTAGTTTTTTGAAGAGGAAAAAAAATGACATGCCTAAATTGATTGAAGATATCGATCTTTTAAAAAAATAAATTCTATTGCGGATGCGGCGATTCACTCGCCGCGTAGCAATTCAAAACAAACCCAAATTCGATGAAAGTCGAATTTGATTAAGATATTATCCCAAGTGCCTAATTCAAAAGAAACAACGCCATATCTTGATTTTTCAGATCTGGAAGAAAAAGAATATCGACAAATCAAACAACAAATTCTCAATAGCGCTCTTCAACAAACCCAAAGTGATATTGATTGGATTTGGGTTGGTCCGCATTCACGTCGCAAAATAACTTTGCAAGTTGGGCCGCAAAATGAGGTAGGATTTTTTCTACCAAAATCGAAAAAGATTTTTGAAATTTCCAACTGTATAATTGCTGAAAACCAAATCTCGGATTTCATTTTACCGCTGAAAAAATTCTTAAAATCACAAGATCAAAATTTCTTCACTCAAATCTCTATAACCTTGTTTGACAATGGTTTAGACCTGATTTTTAGCAGTAAAAAAGATTTAAATTTTTCACAATCGCAAAAATTAATTGCCTTTGCCAAAGAGCAAAATTTTAATATTTCCCACTGCGTTAAAAATCACGTAACTCCGATTTTTAAAATCAGAAATAATCAAATTTTCTATCCTGATTTTAAAATTGATGTCGGTTCAGAAATCTTCATTCAAGCAACAAAATCAGGGCTTGCGGCGATTATAAAAATAATTCGTGATTTTCTTATTCAAAATAAACAAATCAAAAATATCGCCGATATTTACGCCGGATTTGGCGCTTATTCTTTTGCAATTGTCGATTTAGTAAAATCAATTTCGGCAATTGAAGGCGATCAAAAAATGGTCGATTCAATCAATAAAAACGCCGCCGCAAATAATTTTGCCAGTAAGTTAAAAGCCGAAGCCGAAGATCTTTTTTCTTGTCCAATTGTTAAAAGAACTCTGGATAAACTTGATTTAGCAATCATCAATCCACCTAGAAATGGCGCATCACCTCAGGTTTCAGAAATTGCCAAATCTACTTTAAAAAACGTGATTTATGTTTCCTGCAATCCCGAAAGTTTTACCCGCGATGCCAAGATTTTAATTGACTCGGGATTTACAATTACAAAATTAACTGCTCTTGATCAATTTTACTCTACCAAGCATTTAGAGCTTATTGCAATTTTTCAAAAAAAATAATTTTACCAAAATTTATGACCAAAAAAACTCTCCAAACCCCGCCAAAGTGGGATTTATCGGATTTTTATTCTTCAACCAAAGATAAAAAAATTACCGCTGACATTAAAAAAATCGAGACCGAAACCAAAAAATTTGTTAAAAATTATAGCGGCAAAATAGCAAAATTAAATGCTTTTGACCTTTACATCGCCATCAAAGAATATGAAGAAATTTCCGAAATAATTGGCAAAGTTTCTTGCTACGCGCAATTGCTTTACGCATCTGATTTATCCAATCAAATCAACATCGCATTTAATCAAAACACTTCCGAAACTTTAAGCAAATTTGAATCTGATTTAGTTTTTTTCACCATTGAATTAAACAAAATTGAAGACGAAAAAATCACCACTCTTTTAAAAAATTCTGACTTAAAAAAATACCAACCTTTAATTCGCGATATTCGCCAATTTAAAAAATATCAACTTTCCGAAGAGCTAGAAAAATTCTCTTTAGAAAAAAGCATCACCGGCCGCGGAGCCTTTGTGCGCTTGTTTGATGAAACTGTTAATAATTTACAATTTTCTTACCGCGGTAAAATTTTAAACTCGCAGGAAATTTTCAACCTGATGTCAAATTCAGATGAAAAAATTCGTAAAGATGCCGCAAAAGCAATTGGAAAAACCTTCGAAGAAAATTCTAAACTTTTCGCTTTCATCACCAATATTTTAGCCAAAGACAAAGCAATTGATGATAGCTGGCGCGGCTTTGCTCGACCAATATCTTCGCGCAATTTGAGTAATTTTGTTGAAGATGAAGTTGTCGATGTTTTGGTAAAAAAAGTGAAAGCCAATTACGCCAAAATTTCACATCGTTATTACAATGTAAAAGCCAAAATTTTAGGTAAAAAATCCTTAAATTATTGGGACAGAAATGCGCCTTTAAGCAAAGCAGAAAATAAAGTTATTCCTTGGGAAAGCGCTAAGGAGTTGGTTTTATCAGCTTATGAAGAATTTTCTCCAGAAATGAAAAAAATCGGCGCCTTATTTTTTGATAATAATTGGATTGATGCCGAAGTTAAAACTGGCAAAGATTCTGGCGCTTTCTCACATCCTTGCGTGCCGTCAGTTCATCCTTACATATTAATGAATTATCAGGGCAAAACCCGCGACGTCATGACTTTGGCACATGAACTTGGACATGGCGTGCATCAATATCTGGCGGCAGCTCAAGGTTATTTTATGAGTGGAACTCCGCTAACTTTAGCTGAAACTGCTTCAGTTTTTGGCGAACAATTAACTTTCCAAAAAATTCTTAAAAATGAAAAAGATCAAAAAAAGAAAAAGTTAATTATCGCCGCCAAAGTTGAAGATATGATCAACACAGTTGTGCGCCAAATTGCCTTTTTAGAATTTGAAAGAAAAGTTCACGATGCTCGTAAAAATGGTGAAGTTCCTTTGGAAAAAATTTGCCAATTTTGGATGGAAATTCAAAAAGAAAGTCTGGGACCAATTTTTAAATATGATGAGGAATACCGCTTCTTCTGGTCATATATTCCGCATTTTATCCACTCACCTTTTTATGTTTATGCCTACGCTTTTGGCGATTGTTTAGTGAGCTCACTTTATGGCGTTTACCAATCGAAAAAAGTTAAAAATTTTGAAGAAAAATATATCGAAATGTTGCGCGGTGGCGGCATTAAACATCACAAAGAAATGTTGGAACCTTTCGGGCTTTCGGTAAGTGATCCAAAATTCTGGCAAGCGGGATTGGATGTTATTATTAACTATATTGATCAGTTGGAGAAATAATGATTGCTTCTGGTTACGCACAAACTTTGTTCAACCATCTTTATGGTCACATTAACGGCTACGGCGTTTCTAATGCTGCGCGCGCCAAGTCTGGACAAAATACCGAAAGACTACTTTACGGCGAATTGCCTTTTGAAACTTGGCAACAAATTGTTGAACGCGCCGCGCCAAAATCTGACGCAGTTTTTTTTGATTTAGGATCAGGAACTGGAAGAATTATAATCGCCTCTTATTTACTTTTTAACTTTCGCAAATCAATCGGTGTAGAATTGCTTGAGGGCTTGCACAGCAAGGCTTTAGAAGTGGAAGATGATTTTAATAAAGTTATAAAACCGCAGGTTGAAAAATATATCGCCGGACGTGAATTGACTTTTATTAATGACAATATTTTTAATATCGATTTACGTGAAGCCGATTTTATTTTTATGAATCATCCTTTCAAAGAAGGTGATGATTTTGCGCGATTAGAAGAAAAGTTTCTCAGTGAATTAAAACCGGGAACCAAAATTGTCACAACGATTCGAGCCTTGCAAAATCCAATGTTTAAGCATTTAGGAAAGGAAACTTATAAATTTAGTTGGGGCGATTCTACAGCGCATTTTGCTGAAGTTTAATCAAGCTTTTAATGGACAATCTTCTTGAACCATCACTATTTTTTCATAGCCTTTATCAAAATGTTGATGGCTATCAAATTTCTTTTCAAGCGCGCCAAAAACTTTTCGAAAATTCCAGCGATTTAACTTACGGCGAAATTCCCTTTGTCAGCTGGAGAGAAATTATTCTGCGCGCAAATCCAAAAAATGGCGGCGTATTTTTTGACTTGGGATCAGGCAGCGGAAGAGTTGTGGTCGCTTCTCACTTATTATTTAATTTTAGAAAATCGGTTGGAGTTGAGTTGCTTTTTGAATTGCACGAAGCTGCTTTAGAAATTAAAAATAATTTTGAAAAACTGGCAACTCCGCAAATAAAAGAACATGTTGCGGGACGCGAATTGCACTTCATTCACAGTAATTTTTTAAATACCGATTTGCGTGATGCTGATTTCATTTTTATCAATCATATTTTGGGTGATAAAAAGTCTTTTGCGCAATTAGAAAGAAAACTTTTAAATGAATTAAAACCAGGAACAAAAATTGTGACTACGATCCGCCGCCTTGCAAATACTGCTTTCAAGCGTTTGGGAAGTGAAACTTATAAATTTAACTGGGGAAATTCGCGGGCACATTTTTTTGAAGTTTAAAAACTTCTCGTATTGACAATATCATTACTCAAAATCATCTTTAGAAAACTTATTAATATTTAAATTTTATATGAAGAAAAAATCAAAAATCGTCGCTCCAAAGAAAAAAGCAGTTGTTAAAACTAAGAAAGTTGTGAAAAAAATAGTAGCAAAAAAACCAGTTGCTAAAGCAGCTGTGAAGCCCATTTCGACTTCTTCTAATATTAAAAAATCAATTACGATCAGAATTTCCGGCAGCGATATTCAAGCGATGAAAGTGAAAGCAGCCAAGATGGGCGTGCCTTATCAGACTTACATTAATATTTTGATTCACCGTGATGCGGTGGGCGAGTAATTCTTTAAATTCCTAGAACCTAGAGACCTTAAGTTTTAAACAATCGGCGCTTCTTTCGATTTAAAAAAATTATTCCGCGATAAATTCAGAATAAATTTCATACTGATCAGAATTGTCAGACAGCCGATGACTTTATTAATTGTTAAAAGTTCTCCCAAAAATATCGTACCAAAAATTGTTCCAAAAACCGGAATTAATAAAACCACGCTAACCGCTGCTCTGGGGCCTTCTTCTGCCAATAATTTAAAATAGAAAATATAAGCAATTCCCGTACAAAGCGCGCCAAGACCAAGTAAAGATAGGGCAACTTTTGGAGTAATTACGCTAAAATCAGTGAAAAATAATGAAGGTGACAAAAGCAAAGTTGCACATAAAACGCTGCCGGTGGCGATTAATATTGGTTCAATATCTTTGCATTTTACGTTAACATAAAGTGAGGCAGCAGCGTATGAAGCTGTAGCGCCTAGTATAGCACAATTACTGAGAGAATTTCTTTCATTCCCATTGCAGCATTTGCAACACTTCCCCAAGATGTAATTACAATTCCGATTACTCCAAAAACCACACCTAGAACCGCGTTTTTATCAACTTTGTGAACGAGGTTTTTAAAATTAAAACAAGAAGGTTTATTTTAGAAACCTCCCATGCCTCCCATTCCTGGCATTCCGCCGCCCATTCCACCACCGTGGCTATGGCCGGTTTCTTCTTTTTTCTCGATGATAACCGCTTCAGTTGTAATCAACAAAGCTGCGATTGAAGAAGCATCTTGCAACGCCGTTCTCACAACTTTAGTTGGATCAACGATTCCAGCTTTGAACATGTCGCCATATTCGTTAGTTTGTGCGTTATAACCGTAAGCAGCTTGGTTTTTAGACAACACTTCATTGGCAACAACCGCGCCATCAAAGCCCGCATTTTCAGCGATTTGGCGAATTGGGGCTTGGATAACTTTTTTAATAATATTGATGCCAACATTTTGTTCGTCATTAGCGCCTTTTAATTTCTCAAGTACATGACCAGCATAAAGAAGAGCTGAACCGCCCCCTGCAACAATGCCTTCTTGCATTGCAGCGCGAGTAGCAGCCAAAGCATCTTCAACGCGGTCTTTTCTTTCTTTAACTTCAACTTCAGTTGTGCCGCCAACTTTTAGAATAGCAACGCCACCTGAAAGTTTAGCTAATCTTTCTTGAAGTTTTTCGCGATCATAATCCGATGTTGTTTCAGCAATTTGCGCTTTGATTGCAGCACAACGTGATTTCACATCTCCTGATTCACCGGCGCCCGCAACAATAGTTGTAGTTTCTTTATCGATGATGATTTTTTTAGCTTGGCCTAACTGTTGGATTGTAACAGTTTCTAGCTTCATTCCCAAATCTTCAGAAATTAACTGACCGCCAGAAAGAACTGCAATATCTTCCATGATCGATTTTCTGCGATCACCAAAACCCGGAGCTTTTACAGCTGCAATTTTCAAGCCACCACGAAGTTTGTTAACAACTAAAGCTGCAAGAGCTTCACCTTCAACATCTTCAGCAATAATCAAAAGTGGGCGTGATGATTGAACTACAGCTTCAAGCAATGGAACCATTGGTTGTAAGTTAGAGATTTTTTTCTCGAACAACAAGATGAATGGATTTTCCATTTCAACAGTCATTTTTTCACCATTAGTGATGAAATATGGAGAAAGATAACCGCGGTCGAAATTCATGCCTTCAACAACATTAACTTCAAATTCCAAACCTTTGGCTTCTTCAACTGTGATTGGACTGTCTGGACCAACTTTTTGTACAGCTTCAGCAATTTTATTACCAATTTCAGAATCGCCGTTAGCAGAGATTGTCGCAACTTGAGCGATTTCTTCTTTGCCGTTAACTTTTTTGCTCATTTTGGTTAATTCTTTCAGCAAAGCTTCAACTGCCAAATCAATACCACGTTTCAAATCCATTGGATTAATTCCCGCCGCAACTGATTTCACACCTTCGCGAACTATAGCTTGAGCAAGAACTGTAGAGGTTGTGGTTCCGTCGCCCGCAATATCATTGGTTTTTGAAGCAACCTCTTTAATCATTTGCGCGCCCAAATTTTGGAATTTGTCGGCAAGTTCAATTTCTTTTGCAACAGTCACGCCATCTTTAGTGATGCGTGGAGCACCGAAAGATTTCTCAATTACAACGTTACGACCTTTTGGTCCCAATGTAACTTTTACTGCGTTGGCGATGATATCTACACCTTCAACGATTTTAGCGCGAGCTTCTGCGCCGAATAATATTTCTTTAGCAGCCATTTTTTTCTCCGAAAAAAATTGTTTTTTAAATCATCCCTCCAGCTCCCTTGATAAGGGAGGGGTCACGCATCCGCTTGCTAAACGCAAGCTACGCGATGACTGATTACCTCGAAATAAATTCGAGTTGGTCAAGGGTTTTATAATTTCATTCAATATAACTTTAGTACGTGGGGAATGGGTTACAAAGCCATTCCCGCTCAAAAGTCCTAACAGACTTATTTTTTCTTATTCGATTATAGCCAAAATATCTGATTCTTTCATGATGATAAGCTCTTTGCCATCAACTTTAACTTCGGTTCCACCCCATTTAGCAAAAAGAATTCTGTCACCTTTTTTGACATCTAGTGCAATTCTTTTGCCATTTTCGTCACGAAGTCCTTCGCCAACAGAAACAACTTTTCCTTCAGCCGGTTTTTCTTTCGCAGTGTCTGGAATGATAATACCGCCAGCAGTTTTGCTTTCGGCTTCAATACGCTCAACGAGAACGCGGTCATGTAAAGGTCTGACTTTCATTTTTTGAAATTTTTTAAGATTTAAAAGAAATTTATTGTACAACTGAAGACATCTTCAACTGCAAATCAATTTAGTGAGCTTCGGTTCTTTGACAAGGGGTTGATGAAATATTTTTTTCTGCCTGTTATTTATTTTTAGCGCCTTTTCAAAGTCTGATTAACTTGAGACGAATTGTAACCTCGTTATTTCAATAATTCGTCAAGCTTACCTTCAGCATCCAAGGCATGCAAATCATCACAACCTCCGATATGTTTTTCATTGATGAAAATTTGCGGAACCGTCATGCGTCCACCCGATTTAGCAATCATCTCTGATTTAATTTCATCACTAGTGATTTTAATTTCGGTGAACTCAACACCCTTTCTTCGCAAAAGATTTTTTGCACGTACACAGTATGGACAAGGATCTTTGCTATAGATAATGATTTTTGGCATAATGAAAAAATTTTAAAATGGACCATTATTTATCGTTATTTATATTTTTATTGTTAGTTCCTAAAACCGATTGATCATTTACCGACCTATTTGAATAAGTTGGCGGAACATAATATTGATCAGAATCATAATATTGATTCTGAGTTGAAGGTGGAATTGCGTAAGGGTCGGAATAAAAGCGCGATTGCGGCGCAACTTGTTGGTAAGGCTGGTAGTAAGTCGGTTGTTGTTGGTAATAATAAGGTGATGGCTGCTGATATTGCGGCGGCGCGTATTGCGGCGGCTGATATTGTTGCTGTGGGCGATAATATTGCTGCTGATTTTGTATTGGATTAATTGGACTAACCTCAACATTACGACTACAAGCCGAAGCTAATAGCGAAAAGCAAATCGCAGAAAGGGCGAGTAATATTTTGCGATTAATTCTTGTGTACATTTTTAGCTTTTTCTTGGAAATTTTTGATTAAGATTTTTTTAATCTATATTCTCTTACTTTTCAAATCAAGTACAGTGCAATTAATATTTTGGTTGATCTGGAGCTTGCTGAACTGGCTCATTATTTTGGATGTAAGCCGGCGGAACGTAATATTGATCAGCATCGTAATTAGGATAATAATTTGATGCTGGAATGGCATAAGGATTTGAGTAAAAACGTGATCCACCTTGCGGTGTATAATAAGGTTGTTGCTGATATTGTTGTGGCGGCTGGTAATAAGGCGTCGGTGTTTGTGTTTGATATTGCTGTTGCTGATAAGAAGATTGCGGCGCATAACCTTGTGGTGAAGAATATGCCTGCTGCGGTTGGCGATAATAATAATCCGGAGCAATGTGGCCCGGAGCGCTAGGATTTGGCTTTTCTACTACCGGCCTGGTTCCCGAATCGAATCCAGCTCTGTCATAAAGATAAGGATCACTTTTACAATTAAATAGCAGGCATAAAAAAGCCAAAGCAACAAAGCGCTGAAAATTTACAGTAATTAAAATCGCATTTTTTTGTTGCACTTGATTTACCATCTAAGTTTAACTAATATTTGGTATCCGCTCCCGATCCATAGCTAGCCTCAACATTTCGATAATTTGTTGGTGCAACGTAATATTGGTCGTAGTCGTAATAAGGAGAGTAATTATATGGCGCTGGTTGGTATGGATTACTATAAGCTCTTGAATATGGTTTTACATACGGGCTATAACTCGCAGGATAATTATAATTTCCGGGCGCTGGAATTGAGGATTTTAATCCCGTCCTTTCATAAAGATTTGCATATTATCTTTTGAACAAGAAGAAACCAGCGCTACAAAAACAAACAAAATAAAAACACGATTTATGGGTCGCAAATTTTCTGATACCAAGCTGCGTTCAAAACATGAGAAATAGCAAAGAAATTTTGAGGAAAAATTGCGACAAAGAATGTAAGCTGTACCAAGTGGTACAGCGTCATTCTTCGAGCAGATTTTTACCAAAATTCTGTAGCTATTTCTCATGTTTTGAATGCAGCTTAGTATGACTTCATGTCTTGGAAATATAAAACTTATGCGAGCTAACTTGAGTGGGGCGAACAAACTAGGTAGCATAAAACAACAATCAATATCAATCGCCTAAAAATCTGGCACCGAGATTTTCTGTTCTAAAACGAAAAAATCATGATTACTAATTCTAACGAAAAATTCATCTCTTACGCACTAAATCTGGCAAAAAAAAATCTTGGCCAAACCGCGCCTAATCCACTTGTAGGCTGCGTTATTGTTAAAAATAATATTATAATTTCAACTGGCGTTACAGCAAAAAATGGTCGTCCACATGCCGAAAAAATTGCCATTGATAAAGTTACTGACAAGAAAAAATTAGAAGGTGCTGAAATTTATGTAACGCTGGAACCTTGCTCCCACTTTGGTCAAACCAGCCCATGTGTTGATGAAATCATAAAATATAAATTCAAGAAAGTAGTAATTGCGATTTCTGATATTGATCCAAGAGTTAATGGCGAAGGAATAAAAAAACTGCGCCAAGCCGGAATTGATGTGGTTTGCGATGTTTTAAAAAAAGAAGCCAAAGAAATTAATCGCGGTTTTTTTAAAGCCAAAACTAGCAAAATACCATTCATAACATTGAAATTGGCGACCAGTCTAGATGGAAAAATCGCCACTAAAAATTTTGATAGCAAATGGATTACCAATGAAAAATCACGATTTTTTGCTCATAATTTACGCGCCAAAAATGATGCGATTTTAGTTGGCGCCAACACTGTAAAACAAGACGATCCCAGCCTTGATTGCCGGATCTTGGGATTAGAAGATTTTTCACCAAAAAGAGTGATCATTGCAAGTGATCTGAATTTTGATTTGGATTTAAAAATTTTTAAAACTGCTAAAGAAATTCCAACAATTATTTTGACCAATAGTTCTAAAAAAATCCAAATTCCTTATGTTGAAATAATTTTATGCGCTGAAAAAAATGGCAAAGTTGATTTAGAAGATGCGCTAAAAAAACTGTGTGAAAAAGGAATAAATTCTATTTTAGTTGAAGGCGGCAAACAATTGGCAACCCAGCTTTTGCAGGAAAATCTAGTTGATGAATTAGTTTGGATTAGAAGTAAAAAAATAATCGGAAATGATGGACTGCCCGCAATTGGTGATTTGGGATTTTCCGCACTTTCAGAAGTTTTAAATAATTTTGAGAGAGTGGAAAATGAAGAGATGGATGATGATTCAATTGAGATATTTCGCCGTAATTAAGAAACCTCTGAAAAATGTCAATCTATCCCAACAAACTTCTATAAACTTTTAAAGTCTCGTTACACATTTTTTCATTCGAGAAATTATCCGCCACATTTTGCCTAGCATCAATTCCGATTTTATCGGCTTCATCTTTCGGCATTTCTAAAACTTGATCAATCACTTTAGCAAAACCTTCCGCATCACCAACTTCAACTAAGAATCCGGTTTTGCCGTCAATTATGGTTTCTAAAGCGCCGCCAATTTTAGTTGCGATAATGATTCGATTTGATGCCTGTGCCTCAATTGCAATGCGGCCGAAAGCCTCAGCGCGAACGCTTGGACAAACCACTAAATGCGAAAGCGCATAAGCAGTTGGCATATCTTTGCAAACACCGACTATACGCACTTTTCCTTCCAGTTTTTTATCAACAATTTTGCCTTCCAGCTTTTTTCTAAATTGTTTGTGACCGTGATCCGAACCAACCATCACGCATAAAAAATCAGATTTAACTTTGGTTAACGCTTCAATCAAAAATTCATGTCCTTTCCAGGCTGTAAAACGCGCCGGCATTAAAATGATTTTTTTATCATCCGGCAAATGCCATTTTTTACTCAAATCTATGATGCGGTTTTTTGAAACTTTTTCATAATTGAAATAACCTACATCTGCACCGCGTTGAATTACCGTAGTTTTTGCCTCACGATATTCACTATAATTTTGGGATAAATAATTTTTGATAAAATCAGAAACCGCAATCACCGCATCAGCTTTTAACATGATGGCATTGTAGGTTCTTTTGAGAGGAAAAATTTTCCATTTCCAGAATTTTAATGAGTAAGTTCCGTGAACCGTCGCGACTAATTTTGTAGCGGTTTTTTTACAAGCGAAATAGCTGCTCCACATTGGTGCTCTGGAGCGCACATGAACAATATCAACATTGTTTTCTTTAATCAGCTTGGCCAGTTTTTTATTATTAAAATAAACTGTAATCGGATTTTTACTATGCACCGGCAGCGCAATATGTTTGATGCCGGCTTCGCATAATTGATAAACCAAAATTCCACCTTTCGAAACAACAATTGGTTCAAAATCAGCTTTTTTTAATGCTTTAGCAATATCAATAGTTCCACGCTCAACTCCACCGCTTTCTAAGGCTGGCAGTATCTGCATTACTACCGTTTTTTTTCTTTCAGAATTTTCCATGATTTAAAAACTAGAGTATGATTGTTTCTTCGCGCTTAGGGCCAGTTGAAATTATCGAAGTTTTAATGCCGCAGAGATCTTCAATTCTTTTAACATAGTTACGGGCTTTTTGCGGCAATTCGGCCAGCGTTTTTGCGCCAAATGAACTTTCTTGCCAGCCTTCCATTTCTTCGTAAATCGGCTCGATTTGATCCCACAAATGATTAGCTTGCGGCAAGTAATCAAAGGTTTTGTCACCAATTTTATAACCAACGCAAATTTTGATTTTTTCTAATTTATCAAGCACATCAAGTTTAGTTAAAGCAACTTCTTTTACTGAAGAAAGTTGAATTGACTGACGAACCAGAACCGCATCAAACCAACCACAACGCCTGTCACGGCCAGTTACAGTTCCAACTTCTTTTCCTTCAATACGTAAAAAATTTCCGATTTCGCATTCCAATTCAGTCGGGAAAGGACCAGATCCAACGCGAGTTGTGTAAGCTTTTAAAATACCGATTGTTCTGTGCAAATCAGCAACTCCCAAACAAGAACCAAGAGCAATTTGACCAGCCATTGTGTTGCTTGAAGTTACAAAAGGATAAGTTCCGTAAGTCACGTCTAGTAAAGCTCCTTGCGCACCTTCAAACATTACATTAGCAAATGAATTAAGCTTTTTAGCAATTTCAAAAGCCGGTTTGGCGTGACTCAAAAGACGCGCGCGAACTGGCTCTAATTCAGCAATAATTTGTTCAATTGTAACAATTTCTGCACCCAAACTTTTGCGCAAAAGATTGTGATAAAAAAGTAAATTTTCTAAACGTTCAGTTAAAATTTTATCATCCATCAAATCACAAATGCGAACTGCTCTGCGCCCTGCTCTATCTTCATAAGCTGGCCCAATTCCACGTCCCGTGGTTCCAATTTTTTTCTCGCCTTTTTTGCTTTCTAAAAGCTGATCTAATTCGCGATGAACTGACAAAATTAAGCAAGCATTTTCGGCAATCGCTAATTTTTCTGATTCAATTTTAATTCCGGCTTCTTCAATTTTTTTTATTTCAGAAAAAAGCGCGATTGGATCAACAACTACACCACTTCCAATTACTGAAAATTTTCCACGAATTATTCCTGATGGCAGCAAACTTAATTTGTAAGTTTTATCTCCCACTTTAATTGTGTGACCAGCGTTATGACCGCCTTGAAAGCGCACAACTGCATCAAATTTATCTGCCAAAAAATCTACGATTTTCCCTTTACCTTCATCGCCCCATTGCAGACCGATTATTGCTGTATTTCCCATTTTACTATTCATCCTTCATTTGAGTTTTAATGCCAAATATTACCGAATTGACTGCGGTTTTTTTCTCAGTTGTAAAATATTTGCTGCAATAAGGACAAACCACGAAATCATTTTTGCCCATATTCAAATAAGCCAACGGATGCCCTGAGGGACCTTTTCCACCATCACAGGAAACTTTTTTCGAATCGACATGCACAATTTCAAGCGGATTATTTTTAGGATTAATTTGAGGATTCATTTTAAAAATTGAGAGATTAGAAATTGCTTGCTGTAAGTTTGATAAAAATAAACAATCACAACCTAATTTGTGTAAACAAGTTTTTCAATCTAAGTTTTTTAAAGTTAAACGAATATGAAAAAAATCTTCTCATTATTTTTGGCACTACTTTTTTTACAATCTGAAAGTGCTGGCGCAGCAAGCAGCGATTGGCATGAAAACCAAAGCAAGGGCGCCAAAACAAGATTGATCGCCAGCTATTATAAAAATCAGGCTGGAGAAAAAAAATTAATCGCCGGCATAGAATTTAAAATTGCATCAGGCTGGAAAATTTATGGATCTGGTTCTGATGGAATTGGAATGCCGCCAAGTTTTGATTTTACCAATTCTAAAAACCTCGCAAAACACACAATTTCCTGGCCACAAGCAATTGCTGAAGAAGAAAAAATTGGCGATGAAAAATTCACTTATTCTTCTTACAAAAATGAAGTTATAATCCCGATTGAAATTGACCTAGAACAAGTAGATCAGGCAACTGAATTAAATGTTCAGATTAATTATGGATTATGCAAAGAAATTTGCGTTCCGGCAAGCGAAAGTTTTACTTTACAGATTCCTGATGAAATCGACACCACTTCTTTAAGCGAAATCCAGAAATTTTTTCCCACTCAAATCATTGATGGAAAAGAAGCGCCAAAGCCGATGACTAATAATTTAGCCTTATTTTCGGCAATTTTATTGGCAATTTTCGGTGGTGCAATTTTAAATATTATGCCCTGCGTTTTGCCGGTTTTATCAATTAAATTAATTTCGATAATTCGCCATTCTGAATCCGAAATTTCCTACATCCGTTTTTCATTTTTATCGACCATAATAGGCATTTTATCTTGCTTCGTGGTCTTCGCGCTTTGTGCTTCAATCATAAAATTAACCGGAAATTCTTTGGGCTGGGGATTGCAATTTCAAAACCCTTATTTCCTGATTTTCTTAATTGTGATTTTAATTATTTTCGTCGGCAATTTACTGGGAGTTTTTGAAATTAATTTTGACCGTTTTTTAGCTACAACTCTTAATAAAAAAATCAGTAATGAAGAAGAAAAGAAAAACATTTTCTTGCCTAATTTTCTTTCTGGAATTTTAGCAGTTTTGCTTGCAACACCTTGTTCGGCGCCATTTTTAGGTGCAGCAATTTCATTTGCTTTGGTTCAAAGTTTTTTTGTGATTTTTCTGATTTTCTTTTTTATCGGCATCGGTTTTTCTCTGCCTTATTTTATACTTATTTTTGCACCAAAATTAGTTTATATTTTACCGCGCCCGGGAAATTGGATGATTCAAATCAAGCAGCTAATGGCCGGTTTATTGGCGGCAACAGTGATTTGGCTAATTTATGTTCTGTCGCATAATATCGGCGCTCTTCCGGCATTTTTAGCCGGAATAATTGCGGTCGCGATTCTCGCCTGTTTTAAAATTAAAATGGAATTTTTCAAATTTCTGGCAATTGCAACGCTAGTAATTTCAAGCTTTCTATTGCCGATGAAGTTGCAAAAACAACAAAAAATTTCCAAAGATTCTTATGAAAGTTTTTGGGTAGAATTTGACGAAGCTAAACTTCACCAATTAATAATTGAAGGCAAAACCGTGGTTGTTGATGTTACGGCAGATTGGTGTTTGAGCTGCAAATTCAATAAAATTCGAGTTTTGCAAAATAAAGAAGTTATGGCGAAATTAAATGGCGGCGACATTATTGCGATGCGCGGCGACATCACTAAACCCAATGAAGAAATCATAAATTTCTTGCACAAAAACAATCGTTTCGCGATTCCATTTAATGCAGTTTACGGACCAAAAGCACCTGACGGTTTATTAGCAGGCGAGCTTTTGACCAAGAAAGAACTCTTCGAATTAATTGAAAAAGCACAATAATTTAAATATGACAAACCTTACAACCCTAACTCTTCGCCAAACTCTTGAAGGATTAAAATCAAAAAAATTTTCAAGCTTAGATGTAACTTCAGCTTACATAAAAAACATTGAAGCCAACCGCAATCTCAACGCTTTTATCACCGAAACTTTTGATGTTGCTTTGGCTCAAGCTAAAAAATCTGATGAAAAAATTAGCGCTGGAACTGGCGGTGAGTTAGAAGGAATTCCTTTGGGCATTAAAGATCTTTTTTGCACCAAAAATATTCGCACTACTTCTGCTTCAAAAATGCTGGAAAACTTTGTTCCAACTTACGAATCAAGTGTAACCCAAAAACTTTTAAATGCCGGTTCAGTTACACTCGGAAAATTAAACATGGATGAATTTGCCATGGGTTCCGCCAACACCAACAGCTATTTCGGGCCAGTTATCAACCCTTACAAAAAGAAAGATTCTAACGAAGATTTAGTTCCCGGCGGCAGCTCTGGCGGATCAGCAGCAGCAGTTGCGGCCAATTTATGTTTAGGCGCTACAGGTTCTGACACTGGTGGTTCAATTCGCCAACCAGCTTCTTTCACCAACACCGTTGGCGTAAAACCAACTTACGGACGCTGTTCACGTTACGGCATGATTGCTTTCGCCAGCTCGCTTGATCAAGCCGGAATTTTCGCTAAAGATGTTTATGATGCCGCGCTTTTACAACGCGTTATTTCAGGCTTTGATTTTAAAGATTCAACTTCGGTAAATATTGCGGTTCCACAATTTGAAGCACTTTTAAATTCAAATATTAAAGGCAAAAAAATCGGCATTCCGCAAGAATATTTTGTTGCTGGAATGTCAGAAGAAATCATCCAACTTTGGAATCGCGGTAAAGAAATTTTACAAAAACGCGGCGCTGAATTAGTAGAAATTTCTCTGCCTCACACTCAATATGCTTCTGCGGTTTATTATGTTTTGGCCTCGGCTGAATGCTCGTCAAACCTAGCGCGCTTCGATGGTGTGCGTTATGGATTTAGAGCCGAAGGAACCAATTTATCTCTGGAAGAAATGTATGAAAAAACCCGCGATCAAGGTTTTGGCGATGAAGTTAAAAGAAGAATTTTAACCGGAACTTATGTGCTTTCCGCTGGTTTTTTTGACGCTTATTATAAAAAAGCTCAAAGAGTGCGACGGCTTGTTTTGCAAGACTTTGTTGATGCTTTCAAAAAAGTTGACGTGATTTTAACACCAACAACTCCAAGCGCTGCATTTCCGGTAAATCAATCAAAAGAAGTGGGAAATTCTGATCCAGTAAAAATGTATTTAAATGATGCCTTCACAATTCCAGTAAACTTAGCCGGCTTGCCCGCACTTTCAGTTCCCGCTGGCTTTGACAAGGATGGATTGCCTTTAGGATTGCAATTAATTGCCAAACATTTTGATGAGCAAAATATGTTTGATGTGGCTTTGGCGATTGAAGAAGATTCCAGACAATGAAAATAGCTGTCATCGGAGCTGGTCCAGCCGGCCTAAGTGCTGCTTATCAACTTTGTAAAAAAGGAATTGATGTCGAAATTTTTGAAAGTAGCGATGCAATTGCTGGAATGGTAAAAACAATATCACTTTGGGGTCAGCTTGTTGATTTAGGTCCACACCGCTTTTTTAGTTCCGATCCGCGAGTAAATAAAATCTGGCTCGAAGCCATTGATGGGCAATATCAAATGGTCAATCGTTTAACCCGAATTTATTACAAAAAAACTTTTTTTAATTATCCGCTAAAAGCATTTAATGCCCTGCGAGGACTTGGTGTCATTGAAGCTGTGCATTGCGTCATGAGTTACGTTCAAGCCAAAATTCTTCCGATAAAAAACGATTCGACCTTTGAATCATGGGTAACAAATAGATTTGGCAAAAGGCTTTTTGAAATATTTTTTAAATCTTACAGCGAAAAATTATGGGGCATTTCTTGTAGAGAATTAGATGCTGATTTTGCTGCCCAAAGAATTAAAAATTTCTCCCTTTTTGAAGCAATAAAATCAGCGATTTTGCCACAAAAAAATTTCAAACATAAAACTTTGGTTGATGAATTTGCTTATCCCAATAAAGGTGCTGGTCAAGTTTATGATAAAATGGCGCAAAAAATTCTTGAATTTGGCGGCAAGTTAAATTTAAAAACTTCGGTTTTGGCGATGCAAAATGCAAACTCAAAAAACCTTATTTTTTCCAGCAGTTGCGCAACTTATGGCGTTTGCGACGGAGTGAAAATTGACGAAACGACAATACAAAAACCAATTAATCCTTATGGCAACAGCAAATTGATGGTTGAAAAAATTCTTTTTGATCTAGCCAATCAAGGAAAATTATCTCAAATTACTCTGCGTTATTTTAACGCCGCTGGAGCAGACAAAGACTGCGAAATTGGCTCCAAGCACAATCCAGAAACCCGCCTCATTCCTTTAGCAATAAATTCTGCCAAAGATGGAGCTGAATTAGAAATTTTTGGCACCGATTTTCCAACAAAAGATAAAACTGCAATTAGAGATTATGTACATGTCGAAGATCTAGGAAGAGCTCATATTCTAGCTATGAAGCTTTTATTATCCAAAAATATTAATTCTGATTTTATTAATCTGGGCAGTGGAATTGGAAGTTCGGTTTTAGAAATAATCAACAATTTAAAAAAGCTCGGACTTACTGTAAATAGCCGCAACATGCCGCGTCGCGTCAGCGATCCAGCTAGTCTGGTTGCCGATATTTCAAAGGCAAAAAAAGTTTTAAACTGGGAGCCGCATTATAATATTGCAGAAATTTTGCAGTCGGCAATTTTGTGGAACGAGCGTCAATTAAATCTCAAAAAACATTAAATTAGAATCAGCCGAAACCAATGGCGACGCTTGATTTATCTGCTTCAATTGCTTAATAAATTGTCTTACCTCTGACCAATTAAATTCTTCTGCCATCATTTTTTGGTTTAGATAAATTCCGTTAAATCCCTTATTTTTAATTTCGGAAATAAAATTTTTGAAATTCATTTTTACAACTTCATGCTGCCATAAACTGCTTGGACGACTCATAATTGCAGGATAAGACCAGCGCAAATTTTTTGAATGTAAATATCCTCTCAATAAATCATAAGATTCAGAATTTTCAGGAAAACCCATTACTGGAAGCACAAAAATCATCGCATCTTTTGGCATTATAGATTCTATTTTCTGCACAAAATCACGATCAGAAATAAATGCGCTTTTTGTTTTTTCACTCTGGAGAATTGGCGCCGAAACCTTTCCCACTTGATCAAAAATCGCTAATGTTGAAATTATCAAAATAGTAATTTTAGCCAAAAGTTTTTTCTTCTTAACCGCTTTGTCAAAAATAATTGCGATTATAAATAATGAAAAAAATGCGATAAAAATTGAAAAGCGTGCGTGGCTACGAATTAGCGAAAAAGAAATCGCGATGAACATCACGAAACCACCAATCGTGGCAAATAAAACTGACAATAAATTTAAACCCGCCAAATTTGAAATTAGGGTTTGGTCATTTTCACTTAAGGAATATTTCTTGATCGTTTTTTGAAAAACCGATTTTTCACCAGCCTGACTTTGGGCAAATAACCATAATATTAAAAATAAAAAACCTATTGAGGTGAGAATGCCGAGGCTTTCTGATCCGCTCTCATGATTTTGCGAAGGTAATTCGTCAAAAAAGAAGCGTATATTTCGCAAATAATCGATGTAATGATTAGCAACTGGTAAAAATAAATTAATGATTTTTAAACCATAATATTCGCTTTCTATTGGATATCTGTGTCCAACTCTAGCATTGCCTCCGTTTTGAAACCAATAAATAAAAGATGGTAAATAAAGCAAAAAAAGTACGAAAATTATTATTCCGCAAAGTGCAATCGGAGAGGAACTATTAGCACTAAAACTAGATTTTTTTAAATTACGCAAAAACCAAGCAAAAATAAAAATCAATGTCGCATATAAAGCATAATAAACACCATTGGCAGCGATAAAACAACAACAAGCAGCGGCAATAAAAAATGAGGGATTTGGAGCAAAACAAAGTTGATGTTTTTTATTGTGTGAAATTATCTGGATTTTATCCATCATAATCCAAAGCCCCAACATTGTAATAAGAGGAATCATCATGTAATTTCCCAGAAATAAATGCGTCACATTTCGTGAAAAATGATAAGGGGTAAAGGCATATAAAACACTCACGATTATCGCGCTGAAAACCGATATTTTAAAACTACGTAAAACCACAAAAGACAAAGCAGAATTTAAGACGAAACCAGAAAGGAAAAAGCAGTTGGTGACTAAAAATGGATTGGGGGTAAAAAGCGCAAAAAACTTGGCGATTAGAAAATGTATTGAGTCAGCTTGAAGCGGAAAATCATAAAGATTAAATTTTCCGAGCGATTGAGGAAATCCGATATAATCATTGGTCAGAAACCAGCGATTATCTATTACGCTTTTTAATTCAAAAGCGCTAAAAAGCGCATCTCCGGAATAATCAAAAATCGGTAGGTTTAAATCAATTTTCCAAGTCTGAAAAAGAATGGCGAAAATTAATAAAGATAAAATCGGAGCGGCGCTATATTGGATAATGTTTTTTAAGAACTTGGACATTTTTAATTTTACTTCTTATCTAAAATCTGTTTTTTCGCCATTTCAATAAATTCTTCTACGCTCATAACTTTTTGCGATTCCTCACCTAATTTACGCACTGAAACCGAACCATTTTCGGCTTCTTTTTTTCCGATTGCTAAAATATATGGAACTTTTTTCAAAGAATGTTCGCGGATTTTATAATTGATTTTTTGGGCATCAAAATCGCCTTCAACTCTAAATCCACAAGCTTTTAACTTTTCAAAAACCTGAGCGCCATATCCATCTGAATCATTGGTAATCGTGGCGATAACCATTTGAGTTGGAGCTAGCCAAAGTGGAAATTTTCCAGCATAATTTTCTATCAACATGCCGATAAATCTTTCAAAACTGCCCAGAATTGCGCGATGTAACATTACTGGGCGTTTCTTGCTTCCGTCAGTTGCAATGTAGCTAGCATCAAGTCTTTCTGGTAAAATAAAATCGGCTTGCAAAGTTCCACATTGCCATTCGCGCTTGATTGCGTCAACTAAAGTAAATTCAAGTTTTGGCCCATAAAAGGCACCTTCGCCTGGATTAATTTCGCATTCCAAACCCGCCGCTTTCACAGCTTCCGACAAAGCTGCTTCAGCTTTATCCCAAGTTTCATCAGAACCGGCGCGCTTTTCGGGACGAGTTGAAAATTTAACTTTCACATTTTCAAAACCAAAATCGCTGTAAACTTCTTTTAACAATTCACAAAATGCCACGGTTTCAGAATTAACCTGACTTTCCTCGCAAAAAATATGGGCATCATCTTGCGTAAAAGCGCGCACTCGCATGATTCCATGAAGCGAACCTGAAGATTCATTGCGATGACAAGAACCAAATTCCGCCATTCTCAAAGGCAATTGGCGGTAAGATTTTAGCTCTTGATTAAAAATTTGAATATGCCCCGGACAGTTCATTGGCTTCACTGCAAGAGTTCTTTCTTCGCTTTCGGCAATAAACATATTTTCGCGGAATTTTTCCCAATGCCCCGATTTTTCCCACAAAACCTTGTCGATTAATTGCGGAGTTTTTACTTCAACATAATTATTTTTTTCAAGTTTGGCGCGAATATAATTTTCAATTTCGCGAAAAATTGTCCAGCCCTTCGGGTGCCAAAACACTGAACCCACAGCCTCTTCTTGAATATGAAATAAATCCATTTCGCGACCGATTTTGCGGTGATCGCGCTTTGCCGCTTCTTCTAAAATATGGAGATAATTTTTTAAACTTTCTTCACTTTCCCAAGCTGTTCCATAAATTCGTTGCAACATTTCATTTTTTGCATCGCCACGCCAGTAAGCGCCAGCCAGTTTCATCAATTTAAAATGTTTAATGTGAGAAGTTGAAGGCGCGTGCGGTCCGCGACAAAGATCGATAAAATTACCTTGTCTGTACAAAGTAATATCTTGATCTTGAGGAATTGAAGAAATGATTTCGGCTTTATATTTTTCGCCAATTGATTCAAAGAAATTTACCGCATCATCACGCTTCCAAACCTCACGCACCAAAGCTTCATCGCGCTTCACAATTTCACGCATTTTATTTTCGATTTTTTCTAAATCATCTAAAGCGAAAGGAGTTTTGCGGGCGAAATCATAATAAAATCCATTTTCAATTGCCGGCCCGATTGTAACTTGCGTTTTGGGAAATAATTCTTTCACCGCTTCAGCCATTAAATGCGCCGCGTCGTGACGAATAATATCTAAAGCGTCAACGCCCGATTTTGGCGTGATAATTTCAATTTTTGCATCAGTTTCAATTGCGCGGGATAAATCGCGCGCTTCGCCATTTACCTTGATTGCCAAAGCAACTTTTGCCAAAGAAATTGAAATTGATTTGGCGATTTCAGCGCCGGAAATTCCACGCGCAAATTCGCGCGCAGCGCCATCTGGAAAAGTGATTTTAATTTGGGACATTCTTTAAAAATTTGATCGTTAGACTCTAAAAACACATCTTCAAACCTACTTACACCAGTGCAAGGAAAAATTTTCACTCTCCATATATTTTTGGCTACATTGGTTTAAAATTTCCTCTGGCATTACTCCAACATAAGAAAATGGATATTGAGGGCGCATGGCGACCACTTTACTTCCATTAACAAAATAGCTCACCAACATTGCCGCTGAACTATTTTCTTTTGGCATATCTAGGCAATCCTTAAAATGTCTACTGCCCGGCAATAAATATTCTAATTCAAAATTACTGCCACAGGAAAAAAGGGTTACTTTCTGTGCTTCTAGCTCTTTAACCGCCTCTAGTATTTCAAGCTGTTCTTTTAATCTAGCGGTTTTTTCAAAATCAAAATTATAATTATAATGAACCATACTCATCCTTCCAATGACCAGAAAAAAAATAAAAAATGATGTAATCGCACTATCAACTAATTTGGAGTAGTCAATGTTAGCAAGTAGCAAAGAAAGACCTGCGCAAAAATAAAATAAACCTACAATCAGATGGCGGTAAGATCCATTTATGGAAAAGTTAATCCACCAAAGTAAATGCAAAGCAAAACATGCGAGGAGAGCAAGACCCAGAGAGTTAGCTATTGATGGACGCTTCGTAGAAAAACAGGCGACTACAAATGCTACAATAATGGGATACAAATAACCCGAGCCAAAAACAACTGATAGGCTTTCCAAACGCTGGTACGCATTATTTTTTACCGCACCATTTTGCTTATAAAATGCAGCATTTTCTATTTGAAATTCATTATATCCCTGCCATCCCAAAATCAGAATTTTTGCTATTTCAAATAAAAGAATCGGAGCAATAACCGCAGCCACGGTGATCGCTAACAATTTTATTTTTTTAGGAATATTAATTTTTTTATCCCAAACAATCCTAAACCCAAGAACCATGGTTATTATCGCTACAGCAAAACATGTGATGGTTTTAGCCATAACTGCCATGCCAAGAAACAAACCGCCTGTTATTATTTTGTTTTTACTCTCCGAGGAAGAAAATAAAAATGCTCCTAATATCACGCACAAAGATGCCGGAACTTCACCCATCAATAAATGCCATAAAGCTATGCTATCTCCGGTTTCAATACCATATAACTTCTGATCGCCACTTGAAAATAAGAAGCAAAAAAATAAGCCAAAAAAACAAAACAACCATTTTTCTTTTTTTTCCAAAACAGAGTCAGCGGCAATAAAAATTAAGACCATCAAACTCCAGATCAAAAATATATTAGCCAAACCAATAGCCCAATAAGTGTTTCCAAAAAGAAAAATTGAAGCAGCGGCAGGTAGGATAATTGTTGGTCCGGCGGTAGCAATTAGATAACTAAAGGGATATAGTTTATCAAACATAGTCGCGCTATATCCCTCGCCGTTAACCATATTTTTTGCTAATTCGCCAAATCCCGCATCATCGCGCCAAATTGGATAGTGGAAATTATAATAAACTTGCAAAATCATCACAGCTAACACCAAAGCGCTGGTAATGATTTTAAAAAAATTCAATGTAGAGAGTATTTTTATATTTAGTGGCACCATAACATAGAAAAATGCTCAGTTAAATAATATCTTTCTTGGCAGCGCTCTAGCGCGATATTTGGAATTGGCACAAAAGCTCCGAAGTAATCATCTGAAGCAATATAAAGAACCTCTGGATAAATAATCTCTGGCGATGAAATAAAATCATTAATCAGCATCACTTTTTGCGACATAGGAGAGTTGTTGAGAAAATTTTTGCATTCCTTGAAATTGCGAGCGCTTGGCAACAAATATTCTAACTCAAAATTGTTCCCACATGAAATCAATTGAACACCTTGTTGTTGAAGAGATTTCATTTCTTCGACAATCATTTTTTGTTCTTGTAAATATGAATTATTATTAAAAATTTTCCAGATTTCATCTGGGCAAGAAGCTATTAAAGAGCCAATAAATATAGAAACAAGAAAGATCTGAAATTGTGTTTTATATTCAAACTTGCAGATCAATAAAAAAATGCCCGCAAAATAGCAGAAAATTCCTATGGATAAATGCCTATAAGCATCCAGAATTGCATAAACTATCCACCAGCTTACGTGCAGAAAGGAAGCAAGAAGTAAGGCTATTCCTGCTACAAAATAAGGAGAATTAAGATTTTTTCTACCGGAGGAGTAAACTACGTAAATAATACTTGGCAAAAATGTAATAGCAGCAAATCTAAAATGAATTAAAATTGGCAATAATGAGTAAAGAAGAAGTGGCCTTTCAAAAAAGGCATTTGTGCGGTAAAAATTTGAATTTTGTTGCTGCAATTCCAAATAGCCTTTCCAACCCAGAACAATAATTTTGATCGACTCAAAAAGAAAACAGGGCGCAACAAAACAAAAAGCTGGAATTACAATCCAGATAATTGGTTTTTTGCTAAAGATTATTCTTGTTGCAACTATTATTAAAATTGTTCCCGCAGCAATGGCAACAATGGTTTTAATCATCAAGGCGAGTCCAAGAATAATTCCACCACTTGCTAATTTTGACTTATTAAGATTTTTGGAAGATAAAATTAAAGCTGCCAAAATAACAAGAAGAGCGGCTGGAATTTCGCCCATTAGCCTAACCCACAAAGATAATTTTATACCGTCGTCGCCATTAGAAAAAAGCATCATCATGAGTAACGTTAGAAAGCAAAACGCCCATTTTTTTTCACCAACGACTTCTTTGGAAGCGATAAAAATTGCAATAAGCAAAGACCAAATCATCAACACCGCAGTCAATTCTGGAACCCAGTAATGATTTCCAAAAATAAAAATCATTGCCGCCGCGGGCAATATTAACGAGGGACCCGAAGAAATGCCGTAGTGAAATTTATAATCTTGATCAAAAAAAACTGCGCTAAATCCATTGCCATTCACCAAATTTTTTGCAACGGTAGCAAAAAATGCATCATCGCGCCAGATTGGAAAATTAAAAACCCAGTAAATCTGATATAAAAACAAGAAAGTAGCCAAAATAATCAATGCATACTTAAAACAATTATTTGATTGGAAAGCGGAATTCATCTAGGATTGACCTCAACAACAAACATATATTGACCACAAGCAATAGCTCTTGCCAGTGGAATTGACTCAACTTTTTTTTCAAAAAATTTCAAAAAATTTGCCGCTTTATCTGAACAAAAAAATGGCACTAATCCCACAAATTCATCAAAAACTACTGCGCCACCATATTTTTTAAAAATCCAACGCAAGCTTGCAGGAGTAAATGATTGCTCGCCATGTTCAATGTGGTAGCGTGAAGTTTTTTCAATGATTTTTAAAACAGGATTATAGCCATTTGGCTCCATCACCAGAATTTTTTTTGCTAATTTACAGGCAATTTCAATGCCTTTTTCTAAGTCAGGAAGATGATGCAAAACACCGCGCAGAACTGCTATATCATAAGGCTCTTGCGGGATTTCCATTTGATATAAATCTACAGATTCAAAACGTAAATTTTTGACTGTTTTATATTTTTTGGCCGCTGCTTTAACCGCATTTTCCACCGGATCAATTGCCACCACCAAAGCAGGTTCTTGCTGCGCTAGCTCATAACTGTAAGTTCCATCGCCACAACCGATATCAATTATTTTTTTTCCAGTAAAAACATCCATCGCCAAAATTGATTTGCTAATCCGAGCGTTGGACATGCGACAAGAAAGGGCTTGGGTTGTATAAGCGTAACCACCAAATTCATTAACATCTTGCGAAAAAGCTTTATTAGTCATTCTATTTTCCAAAAATATTTTTAGAGCCGTCGCTCGCCACAACATTACCGCGCCTAATCAAACTCTTGCGAATAAAATGCGGACGACTTTTTACTTCTTCAAAAATTTTAGCAATATATTCACCAATAATACTGATCGCAAAAAGATTTAATGAGCCAAAAAATGTTACCAAAACTATTGTGGTTGTAAAGCCTTGCGGCGCTGATTCTGGGAAGAAATATTTAAGCAAAATTTGCGCAGCCATTATGAATCCTGAAGCGAATAACATCAACCAACCAAAAGCGCTAAGCATGTTTAGCGGAACGTAGCTGAATGAAAAAATTCCTTTTTTTGCCCAACCTAAATTTCTAAAAATGCTGTTCGTTGTGCGGCCATATTTTCTTTCGGGGCGAACATAATCAACGCCAGTTTGTTTGAAGCCGGCGTAAGCACGAAGGCCACGCAAAAATAAATCGCGCTCTGGAAAACGCAGTAAAACTTCAACAACTTTTTTATCCATCAACGCAAAATCTCCGGCATCGCGTGGGATTTTTATATAAGAAAAAGCAGCAAAAAGACGGTAAAAAATTTTGTAAAAAACTCGCATGTAAAAAGGCGCATCACGGCTTACACGGCGACCATATACAACTTCATATCCATCGCGCCATTTTTGCACAAATTGTTCAATCATTTCCGGCGGATCCTGCAAATCGCCATCCATCAAAACGCAGCCATTTTTAGTTGCTAAATCGAGCCCGCTTTTAAAAGCAGCTTGCGAACCAAAATTTCTGGAATGAGTGATTCCAGTCACATGCTCATCATGTTCGGAAATTTTTTGAATAACTTCTTCGCTATTATCGGGAGAGCCGTCATTTACAAAAATAATTTCGTAATCGAGTTTTAATTTTTGCATCACTTTTGTAATTCGTTCATGCATTTCAGGAATTGCCTGTGCATCTTTATAACAAGCAATTATCGCTGAAATTGAATGATCGGTATCAAGATCATCGCGCTTTCGCTTGGTGGCGCGTTTATCCAAATAAACTTCAAGATTTTTTTTGACCCAAATAGTGGTTTTAAGCAAGCCTTCTTCAAAATAAGTTTTTGCTGTCCATCCCAAAATTTCCGCAGCTTTATTTGAATTTGAATACCAATTAGTTACATCCCATTTATGAGCCGGATAATTAAATTTTGGCTCGCCCTTAATTTCATAAATTTTCTGTGAAATTTCCACAATATCTCCAATCATGGTTTTAATTCCCATACCGATATTAAAAGATTCGCCATAACAATGTGGTGGGAGCGCGTAAGCGGCATCAATAAAGGCTTCGCAAGCATCATCAATATATATAAAATCACGCGAAATATCGGGATTGGTAAAAGTGGTAAATTCTTTTTCCAAACCTTTTAAAATAACTTGCGGAATCAAACGCGATGAATCTTCAAAAGGCCCGTAAACCGAATAAAGACGCAAGTTGGCAATTTTCATGCCCTTTTTTTTGCCATAAAAATGAATCAGATTAGAAATCGCCGCTTTGGTAACTGCATAATGACTATTGGCATTTAAAGTCGCGTCTTCTTTGGGCGCAGCCGATTCATCGCCATATTCGGAAGAACTTCCAGCATTAATAAAACAATCAATTTGACGTTGAAAACAGGCTTCAATTAAACGTTGGGTAAAAATTACATTAGTTTCGTAAATGCGCTCTTCATCATTTTGAAAAGCATAAGCG
>CAIZZE010000081.1 GCA_903937405.1 uncultured Alphaproteobacteria bacterium
ACGTAAAATCAATAAAAATCACCAAAAAACCACAAACCAAAACACAAAAAACCCCACAAATTCCAAAAAAATCAGATCAAAAAACTTGAGCTAAATTTTTTTGAGTTGGATTTTTTGGGAAGTTGGGTTTGCGACAGTCTCATAATCCGCTCGCTGCAGCTTTAAGCGTGGCGCTAATTCCTTATCCAACCGCAACAAATGCAAATGCAACAACATTACAAACAGCAAGAACTGTAGCTTTACACAATTAAAGCTACTTGAAAAATTTCTTTAATTATTAAGTCTTGAAAACAAATTATTACTAACTTTTAAAAAAATATTTATGTCAAATATCAAGATCATTTCACAATATATCAAAGACCTTTCTTTTGAATCTCCAAACTCACCACAAATTTTTCTAAACCCGCAAGACAAGCCTAATATCGGGCTTTCAATCAATATCGATGCCAACAAAATTTCTGATGAAGTTTTTGAAGTTTCGCTAAAAGTTACAGCTGAAGCAACCATGCAGGATGAAAAATTTTTCATCTGCGAAATAACTTACGCCGGACTTTTCTCTTTCCAAAAAATCGAAGGCGAAATGTTGGAGCAAGTGCTGTTGATTTATTGTCCTAACCTGCTTTTTCCATTCCTGCGCCGCATCATCACAAATGTTACAACTGATGGTGGACTTGCACCATTAATGTTAGATCCAATTGACTTTGCTGATTTATACGCCAGAAGAAAAGCCGCCACTAATGCGGAACCAGTTAGCGATACAAAAAACTAATTAATCTTGAGTAAAAAAACTCAAGCAAGACGGGGTTTGCAACCCCGTCTTCAAGTTCATTTCCATTTAACAAGATTTCGACCAACTAAATTTTATGAAAAAATTCCTCGCGATTCTTGCTATTTCTTTCTGCACTTTTTCCGCCCACGCCACTGAAATTTACAAATTCGACACCAATCACACCAACATCAACTGGTCAGCCAATCATTTTGGCTTTTCCAGCCCATCGGGAAAATTCACCGATGTTGAAGGCACTTTAACTTTAGACGAAGCCAGCCCGCAAAACAGCTTGGTTGAAATCATCATTAAAACTGATTCTATCTCCACCGGAAATTCCAAATTTGATGAACATTTAAAAAGCAAAGATTTTTTCTATACCGAAAAATTCCCTACTGCGAAATTTGTAAGCACATCAGTTACGCCATTCGGCAAAACCAGCGCCAAAGTTCAAGGTAATTTGACTTTGCTTGGAATCACTAAACCAGTGACTTTAAGCGTGAAAGTAAACAAGATCGGCCTCAACCCAATCAATCAGAAAAAAACTGCGGGATTCAGCGCCACAGCGACAATCAAACGTTCACAATTCGGCATGGAATTTGGCTTACCGGGTGTTTCTGATGAGGTGAAAATCGCCATCGAATCTGAATTAACTTTCGCTTTAGCTGGCAGCAATATGCCTTATAAAGACGACACAGCAGCCGCAACAGTTGATGAATGGAAAATCATTCCTTCCAAAAGCAAATTAGAATTTCGTGCTATTCAAGAAAATTCCAGCATCACCGGATCTTTCAGAAAATTTGACGGCAAAATTAATTTTGACAAAAACCAATTAACCAAAAGCAAAATCCAGATTGATATTGACACAACCTCAATCGATATCTCCTTCAACGAAGCCTCTGACGCCATAAAAAGCGCCGCTTGGCTTTCAGTTCAAGCCTTTCCAAAAGCTACTTTCACCGCCAGTCGCTTCACAAATTTAAGCGCCCAAAAAACTTTCCGCGCTGATGGCATGTTAACTATAAAAGGCAAAACTATCGCCACTCCAGTAGAATTTATTTTGGAAGAATATAGCCAAACCAGCGCCCGCGTAGTTGGAAAAACCACAATAAAACGGAGCACATTTTTGGTCGGAGACCGCGACCCGAAAAAAGCCAATGGCGTGAAAGACGAAATTGAAATCACATTTACGATTAACGCCGAGAGATAAAAATTAATTCGTGCATCACTTTAAAGAGCCTGTCACAAATCAAAAAGTTCTTAAGAAAATTTTGATTTGCGATAGACTCGTAAAAAAAGTTGACGAAATGCTTTTCACTCTTATGTTCACTTCCACAGCTCAATAATTATCACACGGAGAAATGGCCGAGCGGCTGAAGGCACTTTCCTGCTAAGAAAGTATACGGGTAAAACTGTATCGAGGGTTCGAATCCCTCTTTCTCCGCCAACATTCAATTGCGAACTTTTTCTGAGCAATGTTTTGGCAAATTTTATTACGCCTCTGAAAGCCCTGTATTTGCGGGCTTTCCCACGATTTATATTTTTACATACACCGTACCTTACTCTCTCCAAAAATCTAAAATTTTAGCAAAAAACGCTCTTTTTTCTCTCCGTTTCTCCAATAGCAGTGTACCTCATCAAAAATAGTACATTTCGAGAAATAGCGGCTTTGCGGATTTTCCATCTAACTTTTATCTTGCTGACCCAAAGGGAACTTTTGTCTCATTTGCGAACTTTTGCGCTGCATTTTTTTTAAAAAGCAGTTGCGAAAAATTCTTTTTTGGGGATAATTGTGTTCGCGGGAGTTGCGCCGAATAAAACACCTTTTCGGAAATAGGACGCAACACAGATGGGTTCTGTGGTGGTGGCTCCTGCAAATAGAATTTAAAAAGCATCGCCCAAAATTAAGTTTGTGCGAGGCTTTTTGCTAATTGAATCTCTTATGAAACGCTTGATCCCAAAATCTGAAATAGATAAAGCTAAGAAAGAATTAAGGGATGATTTCACCTCTCGAATCATCAAAAATATTAATGAAAAAGGTTGCTGGCATTTATATGGAATTGAAAAAGCAAAGCCGGTAGATTTTTTAGTTCATTTTAGTGAAAGAGGAACAAAAAAAATATTTTTTAAAGCCAAAAGATTTGCTTTTGAATGCTTTAATGGAGACTTGCCAGAAGGCTTCGTTGTTTATTCTAATTGCGAGGATAAATATTGTATTAATCCTGAACATCATTATTCATCAACTATTCAAGCTTACTTAAAAAAATTACAAGAAAATGGCTTGATGAAGCGCAGAAAAGATTTTAAGCATAGCCCTGAAACCATTCTAAAAATGTCTCAAGCTCATAAAGGTAAAAAACCAAACAAGGCAGTCAGATTAAAGATGAGATTGGCCAAATTGGGAAGAAAAAGAAATCCAGAGTTAGTTGCTAAAACCGCAGAAAAATATTTTAGAGGAGAAAATAATGCCTGCGCAAAACTCACTGAACAACAGGTTTTAGAAATAAGAAGTCTTAAAAATAGAGTTTCTTCTCATGAATTAGCTAAACAATACCCTGTTACTCATTCTCATATAAGAAGTATATGGAGAAAAGCATGTTGGAAACATCTATAACCACCGATTATTGCAGATAATCGCTATTCTAAAAAACCACTATTTTTTTGTTAGATAGTTGATTTTTAAGAAAATTGTATTAAAATGATACAATTACGCAGATATAGCAAGGGGCCAGTAAGAATAGGTTTACAAAAGGCGATTTTTGGCTATAATTCTTTGCGATATTAACCAACGAGGTATAGTTTTAACAACTGTCATGAAAATTTTGTGCGTAAAAATTTATTTAATTTAAACAATATAGGACAGAAACTAACTAAAACTTTTCACCATAAAGTAAAATAACCCAGATGAAAACTTTTTCCATTTTTTGGCGACTGGCTCGCAATTTTTTAGCACAACTTGCAATTATATCTTTGCTCTCTGAGCAACTGATTTTTGTTTTTTCTTCGACTGCTCAAGCTGTGGAACTTCCGATTACCCCCGATGGTTCAACCAATACACAAATTGATCGCGCTGCAAATAATGTTCCGATTGTAAATATTGCCGCACCTAACGCTGGCGGGCTTTCTCACAATAAATTTGAAAATTACAATGTGAACCCGAGTGGCTTGATTTTGAATAACGCCATCGGCAGTCAAAATGGAGTTATTCAAACTCAGATTGGTGGACTTATTAATGATAATACGAATTTA
>CAIZZE010000082.1 GCA_903937405.1 uncultured Alphaproteobacteria bacterium
AGAAATTGCAGCAACAAGCAAAGAAATATCCGATAAATTCCGTAGCCTTTGTAATCAGAATCTACCTCAAGCCTTTCTAGCTCAATTCGCACCGAATCCAAATTCCACAAATTCAAAAACTTACGGTAAATGTGAGCGGAGGAAACAAGATCTTCGAAACAGACCATCTCAATTTAAAGCGAGAGGATTTTAGAGGGGATTTGGGGGTTGGGTTTGCGACAGTGCCTTCCAATGTTTTGGTCAATGAATTTTCATCAAGCAAAACTTGTGATACTTGAATTAGATTTAACGCATAACTTGTCATTTGGTTAAGCAATGCGTGGTTTTCGAGATCATCTTTAGGAATTGCGGCGGAATATTTTTCTAGCTCAAAATTGCGGTTTATCTCGCTTAAAAGTGATAAAAATTCTGCGGGATCTTTGCTGTTTTTAAGATCTTGAATTTGACCAATAATTTCTGTTTTTCTTTCCTCATCAAGACTGGTATCGCGAGTTCTTTCAAGAAAAGATCCGTAATTAAACATTACCCGATTGTGGGCATGAATATATTTATCTTTGTATTGCAAAAGTTGAGATTTTTCTTCTTCATTTAATTTTTCACCTTGTTCTTGAGTTTCTTTTATTCTTGTCAGTAATTCTGGCGCGATATCGGACTTAACCATTTCCCTGATATTTACGCCGTAAATACGCTCATATTCATTGCCAAAATCTTCAAGGTAAGAATGAGAATTTCCATTTGGATCAATTACACCCAAATAACTGCTTAACTCGATGAAAGGCAGAATCAGATTTATTTTTTGTTTTTTATTTGAGTCGCTAAGAGCGCTCCATTTTTGATAAGTTTCGTGTAAGCGATTTTGTAATAAATTTAGCTGTGTCATAAAATTTTAATTTAACTTGTATAAAAAAGCGTGATGCAGAGTTCTGAATTGAGTATATGTAGCGTTAGCTACAACAGCTATTTAGTGAGGAATGAAGAGAGAGGGGAGAATTTAAGAGTTGTAGTCTTTGCTGGTACAAAGATACTCCGATTTGGTATTAATAACTTTTTTCGCTGCTGAATCCATGATCAAAGAATTCACGAAAATTTTGCCGCTGTGGCATTTTTTGATACCAGAAAGCATGTAACCGTCAGTCACGCCAGCGCAGGCGAAAATTACATCGCCGCGAGCCATTTCTTCAGCTGTATATTTTTTATTTAAATCAGCGATGCCCATTTTTTTGGCGCGTTCAATTTGTTTTTGATTATCGCCAAAAATTAATCGACCCATCATTTGACCGCCAATGACGCGAAGTCCAGCTGCGGCAAGAACTCCTTCCGGCGCACCACCTGTGCCCATGTAAACATCAACGCAAGTGCTTTGGCTGGTGCAGGCGATAACTCCGGCAACGTCGCCGTCACCAATTAAACGAATTCTGGCGCCGGCTTCGCGAACTTTGGCGATTAATTCATTGTGACGCGCGCGCTCAAGAATCATCACGGTTAAATCAGAAATAGCGCATTTTCTAGCTTTGGCAATATTGGCTAAATTTGTTTGTGGAGAATTATCTAAATCAATCACGCCTTCAGGAAGGCCAGCACCAACGGCGATTTTTTCCATGTAAACATCGGGAGCGTGCAAAAATCCGCCTTTTTTGGCAAAAGCAATTACAGCCAAAGAAGACTCGCCAGCATTGGCGCAAATGGTTGTTCCCTCCAAAGGATCAAGCGCAATATCAACTTCAATTCCACCTTTTCCAACTTTTTCACCGATATAAAGCATTGGCGCTTCATCGCGTTCGCCTTCGCCAATAACGATGGTTCCGGTAATATTCATCAAGTTTAAATTTTCGCGCATTGATTCAACTGCTGCATGATCGGCGGCCATGTTGTCGCCTTTGCCAATCCAGCCGTAGCATGCAATGGCGGCTTTTTCAACAACTTCAATAATTTGTGATGTAAGTGGAGTAAGAGAATTCATGGGGGATATTTTTTTACAGCAATAAAAAAGGCGAGCCTTTTTTAAGGCCCGCCTTGAGCTTTTAAGAGCTTAGCTTGAAAGCTTTTGCTCTTTAAATTCTACGTGTTTGCGAACTACAGGATCGTATTTAGAAAATACCATTTTTTCCTGTTTTTGTTTTGGGTTGCGACGTGCTAGATAGAAAAATCCAGTGCCTGCGGTGCTAACCAGCTTGAACAAAATAGAATTTCTTTTCGATTTGGAAGCTTTAGGTTTTCCAGCCATAAATTACCTGTATTGTATAGGGAGTTAAAAAAGAGTGCGGCAAAATATTTTTTGGGATTGGGAAGTCAAGGAGAAAAAATCTTCAGGTCATCAATCTTTGCTCGATGACCTAAAATTATTCTCTAAACATTCGCCAATTTTTTCTCACCCTTAAACCCAGCTGCAATACCAGTTCTTGAAACCGATTCCAAGCCATAATCCGCAAGTTTATTCAAGAGTTCGTCAATTATTTCTGAGGTTCCGATCACTTCAAAAACGATTGAATCACCAGCAATATCAACCACGCTACTGCGATAGTTATCAACAATTTGCATTGCGGTTTCGCGTTTTTGTTCGTTGGCAATAATTTGCACCAAAGCCAATTCGCGCTCGATATAACCTTGTTCGCGGGTTAATTCGGCAGCAGTGTGAACTGGAACAATTCTTTTTAAAAGTTTGCAAATCAGATCAACAGTTTTGGCGGTTCCAAAAGTTGTGATTGTAATGCGGGAAAGTTTTTTATCCAAACTTGTTGGCGCTACGTTTAATGATTCAATATTATAGCCGCGTGCTGAAAAAAGTTCGACAATGCGCGCCAAAGCGCCGAATTCATTATCAACTAAAACTGCAATTACATGTTTTTTAACTAAGGTCACAAAATGAGAATTTAATTGTAGAAGAGACGCGCTAATTTGAAAAACTCGAGATAATCTATCAAGAGTTTTCTAAACCGCATTTAAATCTTTTTGTACATACAGCTTCGCCTGCGAACCAAGCAAAATCTCATTATGTGCAGCACCCGCCGGAATCATTGGGAAAACATTTTCAGATTTTTCAATGACACAATTAAATAAAACCGGACCTTTATGGCTAATCATTTCCATGAATTTTTCATCAAGATTAGCCGGATCGGAACATTCCATTCCCTTGATACCAAAGCTTTCAGCAAGCATCACAAAATCAGGAAGTGATTCCATATAAGACTGGCTTTCGCGTTTTTGATAAATCAATTCCTGCCATTGGCGAACCATGCCCATGTAGCGATTGTTTAAAATAATAATTTTTACCGGAAGATTATATTGTTTGATGGTCGCAAGTTCTTGCATATTCATCATAAAAGAAGCGTCACCGCTAATGCACATGACCAAAGCTTCGGGATTAGCAATTTGCGCGCCCAAAGCTGCCGGAACGCCGTAGCCCATGGTTCCAAGGCCACCAGAAGTTAGCCATTTTTTTGGATGGTCAAAAGTCAAATATTGCGCCGCCCACATTTGGTGTTGGCCAACGTCGGTTGAAATGAAAGGCGCTTGCGTTTTTGTAAGCTCATTCAAACGTTGCAAAGCAAAGCCAGGTTTGATGATTTTATCACTTTTTTCGTAAGATAAAGAATCAATATCCTGCCATTTTTTAATTTGATCCCACCACTGAGAAATTTCTTTTTTGCGGTTTTTAAGTCCGCGGCGATTCCATTCATTTAACAGCGCTTCAAGCACAGCAGCAGCGTCTCCAACGATCGGAACATCAACGTGGATAATTTTATCAATTGAGCAATCATCAACATCAACGTGGATTTTTTTCGAGTCTGGCGAAAAGCCAGAAACGCGGCCGGTAACGCGATCATCAAAGCGCGCGCCGATATTTAACATCACATCGCAATCATGCATCGCCATATTGGCTTCGTAAGTTCCGTGCATGCCGAGCATGCCAATAAAATGTGGGTCGGAAGCTGGAAATCCGCCAAGTCCCATCAAGGTGTTGGTGATTGGAAATCCGGTTTCGCGCACGAATTTTGTTAATAATTCGCTGGCTTTATCTCCTGAATTTATAATGCCGCCGCCCGTGTAAAATATTGGGCGCGTGGCATTTTCTAAAAGATCAATTGCCGCCGAAATTTCATCGTGATTAATTTGGATTTTACGTTTTTCAATTTGGTAAGAAGCGCGATTAATTACGGGTTTTCCGTTGTAAATTCCGTGGTTATTTTGCACGTCTTTTGGAATGTCGATTAAAACCGGACCAGGGCGACCTGAACGCGCGATGTGAAAGGCTTCGTGGATGATGTAACCTAAATCATTCACATCTTTAACTAGATAATTATGTTTGGTGCAAGAGCGCGTCAAGCCAGTAATATCAGCTTCTTGAAAGCCATCAGTTCCGATTACGGAAGTTGCAACTTGTCCGGAAATACAAATTAAAGGAATGGAATCAAGATAAGCATCTGTAAGTCCGGTGATGGCATTGGTTGCACCGGGTCCGGAAGTAACTGTAATTACGCCAACTTTTCCTGTTGAGCGGGCATAACCTTCAGCGGCGTGAGCTGCCGCTTGTTCATGACGCGTTAAAATGTGATGTAATTTATTTTGTGTAAAAAGTGCGTCGTAAAAAGGCAAGATCGCGCCGCCGGGATAGCCAAATATTATATCAACGCCTTCGTTGATAAAAGCTTTAAGAATTATTTCAGCGCCGGAAAATTTATTTTCGCTCATTTTGTTGGAAGTTTTTTTGATCTCAAAGGAAGAGATTGATGATTAAAAAGACTAGGGTGATTTGAATCAAGGAAAAACTCATAAGTTGATTTTTTCGCAAAAGAAAAATAGCTTCTCGCAACTAATCACTAATCCCCAATCAAATTAAAAAAACATGACTTCCAAAACAATTATCGGCATTGAAAAAATTCTAAAATCTTTGCCGCATCGTTATCCATTTTTATTGGTTGATAAAGTTATCGAACTTGAGCCTGAAAAAAAGATTGTTGCTGTAAAAAACGTTACCTTTAACGAACCGCATTTTTTAGGACATTTTCCCGATCATCCAATTATGCCGGGTGTTTTAATCATTGAAGCCATGGCACAAGCTGGCGCTTTAATGGTAACTTCGGCACCTAATTTTAATCTGGAAGATAAATTGGTTTATTTCATGTCAATTGACGGCGCAAAATTTAGAAAACCGGTAATTCCGGGTGACGTTTTAGAGCTTCACGTAGAAGCTGTTCAAAATCGCGGTGCGGTTTGGAAGCTCTCCGCCGTAGGAATGGTTAATGGTCAAAAAGTGGCAGAAGCGCAACTTTCAGCAATGATTGTCGATAAGAAAAAACAATAATTATGACTAAAAAAATTCACCCAACAGCCATAGTCAGCAAAACAGCACAGCTTGGCGAAAATGTAGAAATCGGTGCTTACTCAATTATCGGTGATGATGTGAAAATTGGCGACAATACAATCATCAAATCACATGTGGTAATTGAAGGCGACACTCAAATTGGCAAAGATAATGTGATCTTTCCTTTTGCCTCAATTGGTTTGGCGCCGCAAGATCTGAAATTCAAAAACGAAAAATCAAAAGTTGTAATTGGCGATAATAACCGCATCCGCGAACATGTGACAATTCACCTCGGCACGCAAGATGGCGCGATGGTTACAACGATAGGCAATAATTGTTTATTGATGGTCGGCGTTCATATTGCTCATGATTGTGTGGTTGGTGATAATGTGATTTTAGCCAATAATGCCACGCTCGCAGGACATGTTGAAGTTGGCGATCATGTTGTAATTGGTGGTCTTTCTGCAGTTCATCAATTTGCCAGAATCGGCGCTGGCGCTATGATTGGCGGCATGTCGGGTGTTGAAAATGATGTTATTCCAAATGGTTTGGTAATGGGTGAGCGCGCTTCTTTGGCGGGTTTAAATTTAGTTGGCATGAAGCGCCGTGGCATTGCCCGCGACGATATTCACGCTTTGCGCAATTTCTTCAAAAAAGTTTTTGCTGAAGCGGAAGGCGGTTTTATCACTCGTGTTGGCGAAGTAGCAAAAGAGTTTGAAAGCCATGCAGTTCAAGAAGTTGCAGCTTTTGTTAAAACTGAATCGACACGTTCTTTTTGCCAGCCAAAAGTTGGTACAATTCCAAGTAATGAATAATGCGTGAACTTTGCCTCGATATTGAAACTACAGGATTAGATCCCAGAAGCGGTGATAAAATTGTCGAAATTGCCTGCGTTGAATTAATTAATCGCGTTAAAACCGGAAATTATTTTCACACTTACGTAAACCCAAGGCGTGATATGCCGCAAGAGGCGTTTCGTATTCACGGAATTTCTGGTGAATTTTTGCAAGATAAGCCAATTTTTGATCACATTGTTCACAAGTTTTTGGATTTTGTTAAGGATACCAAAATCATTATTCATAATGCAGCTTTCGATACTAAATTTTTAAATCACGAACTGCGCGGATTGGGAATGGATGGCTTAAACATGGAAAATGTAATTGATTCTTTGACAATTGCTCGCAATAAATTTCCCGGATCTCCGGCTTCGCTCGATGCTTTATGTAAAAGATTTAACATTGATTTATCGCGCCGAACCAAGCATGGAGCGCTTTTAGATACTGAGCTTTTATGTGATGTTTACCTCGAATTAATGGGTGGCGCACAAAGTGGATTGGCTTTTGATCATGCTAAAAAAGAAGCGGAAAATATCAGCAAGGTCGAAGAAAAAATTGTGGTTTCACAAGTTAGAAGAAACTTGCCGAAGCGTGATTTTCCTGTTTCTATGGCTGATTTAGAAGCGCATAAAGAATTTGTTTTAAAGAATTTTAAGGCGAATAATTGGTATAACGAAGAAAATAATTAACATTGTACATACTTTGCTAAAGCAAGTGTAAAAAACCTAAAAACCACACACCACACACCAAACCCAAAACTCCAAAATGCAAAAACTCACCGCATTTTTTTACGATATTTTTACCCAAGAAAAAGATAATTTTTGGCTCTGGATGCCAGCATTATTCGGCTTTGGCGCTGCTTTTTATTTTCTTTTTGAAGAAAGTTTTATAGAAAAATTTTCTCTTCTCCTCGTTTTATTTTTTATCTCTTCATTTCTAGCTTTTTTTAATCGTAATTCGTTACGTTTCCTTGTTTTTCTAGGAGGCGCATTATTTTTACTTGGTGGATTTTATTCTGATTTTTATCAAAAAACCGTTCTTAATCACACAAAAATTAGTGGGAAAATTTATGTAGATGGAATTGGCAAAGTTGAATCGATAAGAAAATTCTACAATCCAAAAAATGGAGTTGAAGGTTCTAATTTAGTGATTTCAGAGCCAGTTTTGTATAAATCAAAATTTGCTGAAAAAAAGAAAAAACCAAAAAAGAAAAAAGTCAAAAAACCGCGTCAGAAAAAAGTTTCCAAGCAAATTCAGGAAGATGCAAAAATTGATGTAAATTCTGGTGTGAATGCTGAAGAAGGTGATGCAATTTTAATTAAGCCAGAAAAGAAAAAGCGGCGTAGAAGAAAATCTGATGAAGTTGAAGTAAGTAGGTTGCTTAAGTTTGAAGCTTCGTTTTCCGAAAATATTATGGTTAAAAAAGCCGCCGATAAAAAGCCCAAAAAGAAAGCGCCGCGCAAAAAAAAGAAAACCAGTGAAAAAACAATTTTAAAAAATTTTGTAAATCTCAAAAACTATCAGGAAATTGATCGTGAATTTCTTGATTATTCTAAAAATTACCAAGTTGTTAACTGGCTAGAAATCAAAGGGCGCGAACGCTTTCCAAACCCGCCGCAAAAAATTTCAATTAACCTGATTAAAAATTTCGATAATATTTCGGTAAATGACGTAATCGCAGTTCGCATGATGTTGCAGCCTGCAAAAGCGCGCGAATTTCCAGATGATTTTGACTTTTCTCTCGATGCTAAATTCAAAAAAATCGGTGCTTACGGTTTTGCAATTGGTGAAGCGAGAATTTTAAAAAAAGCTGAAATATCAAGTCTAGAGCAATGGTTTCTCGATTTGCGTGAAAAGGTTCGCAGCAAAATAGAAAATAGTCTTGAAGGCGATGTTAGCGCCATTGCTTTGGCATTTCTAATTGGAGATCAAAATCGGATTTCCAAAAACCTGATGAGCGATATCCGCAATTCCGGTTTAGCGCATTTACTTTCAATTTCTGGGTTTCATTTAGCGCTTGCCAGCGCGATTTTTTTTGTATCAACGCGTTTTATTTTATCACGCAGCGCTTTTTTAATTTTAAATTTTGATATTAAAAAAGCGGCAGCAATTGCGGCAATTTCTGGCACTTATTTTTATTTAAAAATCGCCGCTTCGCCAATACCAGCACAGCGCGCTTTTATTATGGTTTTGCTGGTTTTAATTGCGCTTTTTGTGGGACAAAAAATCAATTCCAAACGGGCAATAATGACTGCGGTTTTAGTGCTGATTTTATATAATCCTCTTGCTGTTTTTAATATCAGTTTTCAGCTTTCTTTCGCTGCTATTTTGGTGTTGGGAAGTTTTTATGAAGTGATGCCGCGGCTGCGTTCCAATAATTTATTTTTGAAAGCAGTTTGCTATTTCATCGAAATTATTTTGGTTTCCATAATCATTCAAATCGCCACCACGCCGTTTTTGATGCATTCTTTTCAAAACGTTTCGCTGCTTGGCTTTATCGCAAATATTTTGGCAATTCCACTCACCAGTTTTTTCGTGATGCCTCTAGGTTTTTTAGTTTTGTTTTTAATGCCGTTAAATCTCGAAAAATATGCTCTGACTTTAATGGGAAAAGGAATTTTGCTGATTGAAAAAATCGCGGTTTTTGTGGCCGAAATGAATTATTCAAATCTTGTTAGTCCGCAATTATCAGGTTTTGGTTTGGTCATCGCAATTCTTGGTTTATTGTTGATTTGTCTGAGTTCAAGTCGTTTGCGCTGGTTTGGGGTTTTGATTTTTAGTCTTTCATTTTTGACTCTGATTTTTGATAAAAAACCTAACATTTTATTTGATGGCGGTCAAAAGTTTTTTGCTATTTATGACCAGAAAAACGGGTTAATTTTTTCAAAAGATTTAAAGCCTTCAAAAGAGCGTGAAATATGGATGAAAAAGATGGGAGAAGTGGAGTTTAAATCGATTGCAACAAAGCAGATCCCAAAACAAGTTCAGGATGACAGAATTTTTTGGAAGATTTTCCCGCATCGTCATCCTGAACTTGTTTTGGGATCTTTTACTTGCGACGAAGCCAAATGTTTAATAACCAAATCTCAAAAAATTTTAGTGCTTTTAAAGCGAAATAAAATTTCTGAAATCTGCAAAAATGATTTTGATGTAATAGTTAATCTAACCGCCAAATACCTTCTTCCGCCTTGCATTGCAGCAGGAAAAATAAAAATAGATAATTCCGATTTTTACCAAAAAGGTGGGCAGTTTTTTTATTTCGAGGAACGAAAAATTCGCATTAAAACTACTTCTTAAACACCAAAAATTTTATACCTAAAAAATTCACGCAAGTAGTAATTGCAATTGCCAATAGATTGGCGATTTCGGGAATAAGTCCAAAAAATTCTACGAAAATTCGCAGTAAAATACTTCCCAAAACAAGAGAGCCTAAATAAAAAGAAATATATTTTGTGAAACTCTTCGAGCCTTTTGAATCAAAGGTCCAGCGTTGGTTGCAATAATAGCTAAAACCGATGCTGGAAATAAATCCAGCGACGTTAGCAATTAAATAATGCATACCAAAAATACGCAAAAAAATCAGAAAAGTTGAATAGCTGATAATAGTTGAACAACCACCAACTAGAAGAAAACAAATTGCCTGTTTGGAAATATGATGACGATGAAGTAATTTTATTATCTCAAGAACAATCTTCATTATTTGCGGAAGTAGTCGCGCTGCAGCCTCAGCGAAAGCAGATGGTGACCCCTACGGAATTCGAATCCGTATTACCACCGTGAAAGGGTGGTGTCCTAACCGTTAGACGAAGGGGCCGGTAAGAGACTTAAATTTAAGAGTTTGTCGAAAATTAAACTTTTCGTCGAACTTTTCGCAATTCTAATTTTTTTGAAACGCACGTACATCTGTGTACGCTTACCTTTCAAAAAAATTAGAATCACAAAAATTTCTTAGAAAATTTTGATTTTTGACAGACTCTTTCAAAGAGCCGCGCACGTTACGAATCGATTTCGAAAATGCAACGGGGATTTTCTTTTTTTTAAAAATAACTAATTTTCTCAATAAAAATAGCTAACAATTTTCATCATTAGCTGTTTTTACAATTTTTACTGACAAGCCAAACATTCATCATATTTGCTTTCTTCAGCAACTTCTTCTTTTGCTGCTAAAGCAGGTGAAATTTCTTTTTTCAAAAGTTCGTGCTGCTCTTGTTTGTTTGAAACTTTATCTGCGCGTTGAATCGAAGTTGAGCGGCAATAATAAAGACTTTTCAAACCTTTCTGCCAGGCTCTGAAATGAATATCGTGAAGATATTTTTTCGACACATCGCCCGGAACAAAAACATTTAAACTTTGTGCTTGGCAAATGTAATCCTGACGTTCAGCTGATAAATCAATCATCCATCTTTGGTCAATTTCTTGCGCGGTTTTGAAAACTAATTTTTCATGCTCGTCCAAGAAATCTAAATGTTGCACCGAACCTTCATTGATGGTGATTGAAGACCATACATCTTCGGTATTTTTACCTTTTGATTCCAACAATTTTACCAAGTTTTTATTTCTGACGTTGAAAGAACCAGTAAGAGTTTTTTGGGTGAAAGAATTAGCTGCAAAAGGCTCAATTCCTGGTGAAGAATTATTAGCAATAATTGAAATTGAAGCAGTTGGAGCGATTGCAAGTTTGTTGGAAAATCTTTCTTCCACACCAACTTCTGCTGCGTCCGGGCAAGCGCCTCTTTCTTTAGCCAAAACTTTTGAAGCGCGATCAACGCTTTGTTTTATATATTGGAAAATTTTCTTGTTCCAAACTTTGCTCATCGCTGATTCCAGTGGAACATTTTTGCTTTGTAAAAAGGAGTGAAATCCCATTACACCAAGTCCAACAGAGCGTTCGCGCATTGCTGAATATTTGGCTTTTGACATTGTATCAGGAGCTTTTTGGATGAAATCTTCCAAAACATTATCCAAAAAACGCATAATATCTTCGACGATTTCTGGATTGTCTTTCCATTCATCATAAAACTCTAAATTCAATGAAGACAGGCAGCATACTGCTGTACGGTCATTTCCTAAATGGTCAATTCCAGTTGGAAGTGTGATTTCGCTGCAAAGATTCGAAGTTTTAACCAATAAGTTTAATTTTTTATGATGCTCTGGAATAGCGCGGTTCACAGCATCAATGAATAAAATATAAGGCTCGCCAGTTTCAACGCGCGCCATTAAAAGTTTAATCCATAAAGTGCGGGCTTTGATTGTTTCAAGAGCCTTGCCGCTATGCGGGCTTCTTAATTCGAAGTCGCCATCTTTTTCAACAGCGCGCATGAATTCATCAGTTATAGCAATACCGTGATGCAGGTTTAATGAACGACGATTTGGGTCGCCACCAGTTGGTCTTCTAATATCAATAAATTCTTCAATTTCTGGATGGTGAATTGGCAAATAAACTGCTGCTGAACCACGACGCAAGCTGCCTTGTGAAATTGCCAAAGTTTGTGAATCCATAACTTTAATAAACGGAACGATGCCGGAAGTTTTGCCATTTCCACGCACAGTTTCACCAATTGAACGCAAATTTCCCCAATAGCTGCCAATGCCGCCGCCTTTAGAAGCAAGCCAAACATTTTCATTCCATAAAGTCACAATGCCTTCCAAAGAATCGGTTGATTCGTTTAAGAAACATGAAATTGGCAAGCCGCGATCAGTGCCACCATTGCTTAAAATTGGTGTTGCGGGCATGAACCAAAGATTGGAAATGTAATTATAAAGACGAGTCGCGTGAGCTTGGTCATCGGCATAATAAGTGGCAACGCGGACGAATAAATCTTGGTAAGATTCGTTCGGTAATAAGTAGCGATCTTTTAAGACTGCTTTGCCGAAATTGCTTAATTTATCATCATTTTTAGCGTCGGTTTTTACGGTAAATTCTTTTTTTGGATTTATCGGTTTGGTTGATATTTTTGTTGTTTTGGTAGCTGATCTTTTAGACATGAATTGAAGTGATTATAGATTTATTGAAGAACTTTGTTTTAAACTACATCTAGTGGTTTTTTGTTATAAACCACACTACATATTGTTTTTTGCGAGTTTTATTTTTACAAAAATTAATTGTCTAGCAAGAAGTTTTTGGAGAATTATTTTTTGCAAAAACAGCGTTTTTTTGTGCCAATTTGAATGGGAATTTTTTTAGAAATTTTCTAAGATTTCACATCAACTTGTAATAGCCCAGCAATTCCCTTGGCTTTGTTAAAAGTTTCTTCAAGTTCAGCTTTTGGATCAGAATCAAAAGTTATTGCGCCGCCAACCTGAAATTCAAATTTATTTTCTTGCAAAATTAAAGTGCGGATTACGACTGAAGAATTTATTTCATTTTTTGAAAATAATCCAATCGATCCACTATAAACTCCGCGATTTAATTTTTCTTTTTTAGCTGCAATTTCCATCGCTTTTATTTTTGGCGCGCCAGTCATTGATCCTGCTGGGAAGCAGGATTTTATTGTATCAAATGCCGAGAGATTTTGGGCAATTTTTCCATGAATTTCTGAAGACATGTGATGAATATTTTGGTAAGATATTACCTCAAAAAGTTTTTTTACCACAACGCTTCCAGCTGCGCAGACTCTGGCTAAATCATTTCTGACCAAATCGACAATCATCAAATTTTCAGCGCGTTCTTTGAGGCTTTTTTTTAGGTTTAATTTATTTTTTTCATCCTGTTTTAAATCTTTGTCGCGCGGCGCAGTTCCTTTGATTGGGCGCGATAAAATGCGATTATTTTTTGCTTTCAAAAATAATTCTGGGCTGGAAGAAATTATATAATTTTCATCAATTTTTAAAAATGCTGCATAATTGGCGGGGCTTAATTCTGTAAGTCTGGTGAAGAGTTGAAAATTACTTTGATGATTTTGTTTTTGTTGAAATTCGCCAAAAAATTTTCTGGTTAAATTGGTTTGATAAAAATCTCCGGCGGCGATTTGGTTTTTAATATCCAAAATTGCATCGAGATAAGATTCATTAGTAAAATTTGACGACCAGTTTTTTATTACGACATTGCTTTTTTCTAAGGATGGCGACCATTTTAAAACTTGTTCTAAATTATTTTTATTATCAAAAATTGCCGTTAACTTTTTTTTATCGTGATCAAATTTCAGGATTAAAGCAAAATTCATCAAATAAATTTTTGGTAAATCAATTATCGATTTTTTAGTTTTTGGTAATTTTTCGAAATCTTGTCCAAGCTCGTAACTTAAGTAGCCAAGCCATTTTTTATTATCGCTTTTGATAATTTTTTCTGCTTCTAAAAAATCATTTCCGACAATTTTTTCTTTTTCAAAAAGTGCAATTATCGAAACAGATTTTTTAATTTTTTCACTCAATCCCGAGTAAAGAAAAACCCAATTTTTATCGTAATTACCAGAAATTCTTTGTGCAAATTCCAGCGGCTCCTGCCATTTAATCTCTAGCTTTGGCATGATTTTCTAACATCCTCCACAAGCAGTTTTTGTAAATTTTTTCCGAAATTATTTTCTAATTTGCGACCCATAAATTCATCAACCGATAAAAGCAAAAAAGATGAATTAGTTAGAAAAATTTCATCGGCATTTTTTAATGTTGAAATGCGCGATGATTTTTCAAAAATTTTAATCGGAGAAATTTTTAATAATTTTTTGCGAATGGTTCCACGCAACATTCCACATGATTTTGATGGTGTAAAAATTCGACCGTTTTTTACCCAAAAAATATTTGCGGAAGAAGTTTCGGAGATGAATTTTTTTTCATTTAACATTACGCAATCAAAAAAATTATTTTCCTTCGCCTCAATTTTTGTAAGCAAATAAGGCAGCGCATTCATTGATTTGGCGAAGTAATTTGACGGAACTTTTATTGATGAAATTCCGAGTGTAATTTTTGTAGGTAATTTTCTTTCTTCTAAAGTTTGAATTATAATTAGCGCTTCTGATTCGTAGGTTGGAAGATAGCCGAAACTGCCAATTCCGCGGCTGATTGAGATTTTTAAAATGCCGTTTTTGAGTTCATTTTTTTTAATTAATTTTTTGGCATCACTTTCTAAATCAGAAATTTTAGCAGAAAATTTTAAAAGCTTTAAACCCTCTTTAATTCTAGCTTCGTGGGCTTTAAAATCATAAATTTTGCCATTAAAAATTTTGCAAGTTTCAAAAATTCCATCACCAAAAAGCAAGCCGCGTTCATTAATCGAAACTTGCGCTTGTTTTTCTGGGATTAGTTGATGATTTTTGATTATATGATTTTGCATTAACTTTTTTTAAGATATTTTAGATCCTGAAAACAAGTTCAGGATGACAGACTAATTGAAGATATAGATCTTTCTAAAAAATAAAATCTATTGTGGATGCGGCGATTCAATCGCCGCGTAGCAATTCAAAATAAACCCAAATTCGACGAAAGTCGAATTTGATTTAAGTATATTCACATGAAATTCTTTAAATTCATCCTGAAATGGGGATTCTTTTTTTCAATATGGGTTGCAGTATTTGTAACACTGGCGCTGCTTTATTATTTTAAAGATCTGCCAAGCCTCACCGATTTAGAAGCCCAAAACGGCAAACAAATTGTGCAAATTAACTATGCTAATGGCGATCGTATTACCAATCGTGGTGAAATTTATTCAAGTGAAGTTAATTATTACGAAATTCCGCAAGACCTTATAAATGCTGTTGTGGCAACTGAAGATCGCCGCTTTTTTAATCATCATGGCGTAGATATTATCGGCATTTTGCGCGCTACTTATGTTAATCACGAAGCAGGGCGAATAGTGCAGGGCGGCAGCACAATTACGCAGCAATTAGCTAAAATGTTGTTTCTAAAACCAGAGCGCACTTTTAAAAGAAAAATTCAGGAAATCCTTCTCGCTGTTCAGTTGGAGCGTAATTTTACCAAAGAACAAATTTTAACTTTTTATCTAAACCGCGCTTATTTTGGTTCGGGAAGTTATGGCGTTGGCAATGCGGCGAAGCATTATTTTGGCCGCGATGTTTCGCGTTTAACTCTAAATCAATCAGCTTTGTTGGCGGGTTTATTGAAATCGCCGTCAAAACTTTCGCCGAAAAATAATCATGATTTAGCAGAAGATCGCGCTAATGTTGTTTTAAAAAACATGATTGATGCTGGGTTTTTAGATGAAAAAAATCTTTCGCAAGTTGCACAAGAAACTGATTATAAAATTGATCACGCGCAGCATCTTTATTTCGCCGATTACGTCTATGAACAGTTTCCGGAGTTTTTGGAAAAGAAAGTTGCGAAAGAAAAAATGATTAAAATCACTAGCACGCTGGATGAAGATATTCAAGAAAAGCTGGAAAATATTTCTGATAAATTTGTTGAGAAAAATGCTAAAAAATTAGGCAAGTCGCAACTTGCAATTGTGGTGATGGATAAAAGCGGCGCGCTGCTTGGAATGTCGGGTGGAATTGATTATCAGCAAAGCCAGTTTAATCGCGCCGCCTATGCTAAAAGACAGGCAGGATCTTCCTTTAAAACTTTTGTTTATTTAGCAGCTTTTGAAAAAGGAATTCAGCCCGATGAAATTTATGAAGATAAAAAAGTGGCTCTTGGAACCTGGCTTCCCGAAAATTACGATAATACTTATTTTGGTGAAGTCACATTACAGGATGCTTTCGCCAAATCGCTTAATTCAGTTGCAGTGCAGCTGGGTAAAAAAGTTGGAGGCGATGCGATTGCGTCAATGGCCCGAAAATGCGGAATCCTTTCCAAGATTGATAAAAATGACGCTACGATTGCGCTGGGGACAACTGAAGTAAGCTTGCTGGAATTGACAGGTGCTTACGCTACAATTGCCAATAATGGTGAGCCAGTGATGCCTTATGCAATTTTAACAATTCGTGATGTGAATGATGATGTTATTTATGAGCGTTCATCTTCGGGGTTAGAAGCTGTTATTTCGCCGGCATCGCAACAAAATATCAAAAAGATTTTACGTGAAGTTGTAGTTAGCGGAACCGGAAAAAATGCTAATAAAGCTGGTAATATTTATGGGAAAACCGGAACCAGCCAAAATTATCGCGATGCTTGGTTTGTTGGGTTCGATGATAAATATGTGATTGGAGTCTGGATCGGAAATGATAATAATTCTGCGACCAATAAAATCACCGGCGGATCGCTGCCAGCCAGTTTGTTTTCGGAAATTATCGAGAAAATCTAAGGAGAAATTTAAAAAGAAATAATTTTGAAATGGTGGGTCTGGGAGGACTTGAACCTCCGACCTCGCACTTATCAGGCGCGCACTCTAACCAACTGAGCTACAGACCCATTTCAAAATTTTGCGGGGGAACTTTTGCAAGAGGCGCGGCACATTAGGAAGGCTTGGAAAAAAGTCAAATGTTCGTTTTGGAAATTCTAAAAAAGATTGGTTTTTTACTTTGCTACAACCACAAAACTTTTGAATTTTGGTATAGATCCTGAAACAAGTTCAGGATGACGATGTAGAAAGATCTTCCAAAGTCGTCATCCTGAACTTGTTTCAGGATCTAATTATTCAAACCAAATGACAATATTTGAGTTTCAATTCACAAACTGCTCTCTAATAATTCTTTCTTCTAACGAATGATTTGGATCAAAAAGAATCTTAAATGCAATCGAACGATCTTCAAAAATTATTACCTCTTTCACATTTCTAACTTCGCTAGAATCTGCGGTAGCGCTAACCGGACGCAATTCGTCATCCAAAACCTGCAACCTAATTTTACTATTAGCTGGAAGTAAAGCGCCGCGCCATTTTCTGGGTCTAAAAGGACTAATTGGCGTTAATGCCAAAATTTCTGAACCAAAAGGAATTATTGGTCCACCGGCGGAAAGGTTGTAGGCTGTGCTTCCAGCGGCTGTCGCAACTAAAATTCCATCAGCTGCAAGAGTTTCTAAACGCAATTGTTCGTTAATTTCGATCTTGATTTTTGCAGCTTGGCTTGATTGACGTAAAAGCGCGATTTCATTGATTGCGATATGGCTGTGGTGGGTGTTTTTATTATCGATAATATTGGCACGAAGTGGGTAAAGAGTTGATTCTTTGGCGCGGCTTAAAACTTCTAAGAAATCTTCTTCAGAAAAATTATTCATCAAAAAGCCGACAGTTCCGCAGTTGATTCCGTAAACTGGAACCCGTTTTGCTTCATATTCGTGAAGGAGATACAACATTAATCCATCTCCGCCGATGGCGATTACGAGGTCAATATTTTCGATTTGTTTGTGGTCGTTTGTAATGTCGGTAAAGCTGTATTTTTTTATTAATGCGTTTTTGCGCTCATTGGCGTTGGCATTGTGATTAGCGGCGATTACAGCGATGTTTTTATATTTCATTTTGTATCAACTTTATTATTTCCGCGCTAATTCATAAAGCGTAATAGCTGCGGCAACTGATGCATTAAGGCTCTCAACGTCTTTACCAATATCAATTTTAGCAAGCACATCACAATTTTTTTTCACCAGATCGCGAATTCCATCTCCTTCTGAACCAACGATTAGCGCTACATTTTTATATTCTTTTAAAGACTGAATCGAAGCTTTTCCTTCGCCGGCCAAACCAATGCACCAATAGCCGATTTTTTTGAGTTTTTCCATTAAATTGCTGAAATTGGTAACCACGATTAAATCAGCGGATTCAATGGTTCCGGCCGATGCTTTAACAATCGTAGCATTTTCTCTTGGAGAATTATGTTCGAGGAAAATTATTTTGGTTACACCAAAACCAATCGCGCTTCTAATAATTGCGCCAACATTATGCGGATCGGAAATTTGATCGAGCAAAAGAAGTGTCGGAAGTTTTTCACCTTCTTCAATTGCATAAAGTTCAGTTAAAAGATCATTTTGAGTTCGGGTTGGAAGTGCAGAACAATTGGCTGCAAAACCTTGATGCACCTGATTTCTACCAACTAATGATTCGATTTTATTATTATCCGCCATTTTAACTAATGGCTTCAAATGAAGGAGAGAATTTTTTTGTAAAAAAGTTTCCAGTTCTGATGCCGAGTTAATTGTAACTAGGATTTCAAAAACTTTACGACGTTTTTTTAAGAGAATAGTGAAAATAGGATGCTTACCGCAAAGCCATATTCCACCAAGGTTTGATCCTTGTGGAATATGGTTGCGTTGATTTCTATCGATTGGTTTTTTGTTTTTCATCTGATGGTATTACTTCAACTTTTTCTTCTGCAACTGCATCAGCTTTTTTTACATTTTCGTCTTTATCAGCATCAGAAATGGCGCCGGATTTCTCAAGATCAACTTGATCAGGTTTAACTTCTTCCGGTTTCTTTTCTTCAGCTTTTTTCTCAATTTCAGGTTTTGGAATTTCAGCTTCTTTCAATTTAATTAGAATTTTTACTTTAGAATTTTTAGTAATTTTGGAATTGATTTCATTCAATTTATCCTGCGCTAATTGCTCGCGAATATTGTCTTTTACTGATTCAAAAGGTAATGCTTTGGCATCACGAACATCAGAAATTTTTATGATGTGCCAGCCGAATTTGGTTTGAATTGGATTAGAAACTTCGTCTCTTTTTAAACTTCCAACCGTATCTCCAATTTCCTTGATCATATTATCTTCAAGGATGTAACCAAGGTCGCCGCCTTTTTCAACGCTTTCTTGATCGATTGAATATTTTTTAGCTAAGTCAGAAAATCTTGCCGGTTTTTTACCTTGCATTTCTTTCAAAACTTTTTCGGCATCATCTTTAGTTTTGGTGACGATGTGCGAAATTGAATATTCTTTTTTGCCGGTTAATTCATTGCTTAATTCAGCATATTTATCGCTAACTTTTTGGTCAGTGATTTCTTGCTTAACCATTGAATCGATATAGGACTGGCGAAGAATCTTATCTTTTGCATCAGCAATTTTATCTTTAATTTCTTTGCTGTCGGCGACTTTAGATCTTTTAGCTTCTCTGGCTAATTCTTTGTCCAGATAAACTTCTTTTACTAAAATTTCGATTACCTCTTTTGGTAAATTTTCAACTTCAGGAATTTTAGTTTCTTGATTTTGTTCAAGATTTTGGCCATCGAAAACGCTGCGTAATTTTCTTTCGATCTCAGATTTATAAACTTTCTGATCGTTAATTTGTGCAACAACTACATCATTTTCTCTTTTGAAGAAATACGCTGAAGCGCCGAAAACTAAGGCTGCAACTGTTGTCGCAACGATAAAAATTTTAGTAGAATTTTTCTTTCTGGAATAGCGTCTCATAATTTTAAATTGGAAATTACAAATTTAGGAAAAAGGTTGTATCTGGCGCAAACTGTTTCGAGTTTGTTTTTATCGACAGTTTGGTTGTAGCTTACGGATAGTTCTTTTGAAAGGATTCCTCCGGTAATTAAAAGACTGTCGATTCCGAAATCTGCAGCACCTTTAATATCGGTTTCCATTCCATCTCCGATAGCAAGAATTTTTTTATTTTCAGGGTTATTAAAAAATTCGCAAACCATTTTGTAAACTGATTGAAAAGGTTTGCCATAATAAATCACTTCGCCACCAAGTTTTTCATATTGGCGGGCCAAGGTGCCGGCGCAAATCATTTCAATGCCGTCTTGTTTTACCACGATCATGTCGGGATTTACACAGATCATTTTTAAATTATTTTCTTTGGCGGCAATAGCTTGCGGAAGTTTTTCAGCTAAGGTTGAGGCTTCGTGATCGAAGCCGGTTGTAAGCGCAAAATCGGCTTTGGTGGCATCTTCAACTCTTTTGTAATCAAGACCATCAAGCAGATCGATATCTTTTTGTGGGCCAATATAAAAATAATTAGGGCCGAAATTTTTGAAGCCGTTTTCTTGATTTTTCTTTAGATCAAGAAAAGTTGCTTCGCCGGAAGATAAGATAAAATCGTAAAGATCAGGAGTTACGCCAAATTTGTTTAATACGCCACCAACTTTATCGGCGCGGCGCGGTGCGTTTGATAAAAAGCAGATTTTTTTATTTTGCTGACGGAGATAAGCGATTGCTTCTACCGCGCCCGGATAAGCGTTGCTGCCATCGTGGATTACTCCCCAAACGTCGAAGATGAAATAGTCGTATTGCGAAGAGATTTCTTTTATGTTGGAGATGAAGTTCATTTGGATTTTGTTTTGTTTTTAAATTTCTATTTAATTTTTCACCGCTCCACTATCGACATTGTCATTTTCCAGACATTATCAAAAGAGCCTTTCTTATATTTTATTTTCACCGAATCACCGAGTCTAATTTTTTCAATTTGGGTTTCATCATCAATTACCACCCAAGAAACTTTAGGATCGATTTTATCAGTAACCGTGCCGCTCCCGATAATCCTAGTTTCAACTTCGCTTTCATTGGTAATGGCATTTTCAACTTCATATTGGCTGGTTACTTCAAATTTATCACCATGCTTGATGCCATCAAGTGACCCGATTGAAATTTTAAAAATTGTTTTACCGTCAAAAACCCGTTTTTCTAAAATATAACCTTTTTTGGCAAAAAAGTTTTTGATCGCAATTTTTATATTATCAATTGCATCCTCTCCGGCGTGGCGCACCAAATTATCATCGCGATCACTTCCTATAACTTTATTGCCACCAATCTGAATTGCACCAAGCGCCATTCCGCCATCTTGTTTTACACTTTCAGTTCTTGATTTCCTGCCCGAAAATTCAATAGCATCAACAACGGTAAGAGAGGGAAGTTCGTAAATTTTTAAATTTCCTGAAATGTCGGATGAATAATTATAGCTGGGCGGAATTGTGATAAGTCCGGTGCGTGGGCTGTAAAACAGGCTTCCGGCGGAATATTTGCTGGTAAATCCAGAATTAGAAATTGTGCCGGAAATTGCAAAATCCGCCACTTTCGGGCCTTTATAAGAACCGGTTTTATTCATTTCTGATAAAGCAATTTCTTTCTTTAATTTTTCGGAAGCCTTGCGATCAACTAATTCGCCGAGGCGATTTTGGGCGACAATATTTTCAACATTATTAGCGATTGCATTTCCAAGTCCAGCTTGAGTTGCGACCTGATTAGAATTTTCATCTAAAGCGAAAACTACAATTTTTGGTGGTTTTCCTTCAAGATTTTCTTTTGAAGGCATGAAACTGGATTTGGTTAAAAACTGTTTTTCGTATTTATCAAAATTCTTAATTGTCGGCGCGCAGGAGCTAATGATGACGCAAGATGAGAGCAATAAAAGCAGAAGCAAATATTTGAGTTTCATATTTTAGTTTGAAATTCCAACGATCTTTAAAATACCATCTTTGGCAATTTTTTCTTCAAGTGATATTAAAGAAGCTAAATAGGATTCACGCTCGCTAATTGCTGAACTTCCTGTAACCTCAACACTGTTGCTCGCAACCACATTTCCACCGGCGATATTTTCAAAATCAATTTCCAGTTTAGTCATGAAAGCTGAATAGATTTCGCTGCTTCTGGTGGTGGAAGTAATTTTTATTATAACCTGATTGGGATTAGAATTATTAAGGCTTGGTGAGATTTTTATTTTTTCTTTATTTAAAGCAGTACGAATTATTTTAGTAATTTCTTTTGGCGAATTTATCTCGAAATAAAACTCTATATTATTGGATAATTTTTCGAGCTGGTTTTGAAAATCGGCAGCGCGGTTTAATTTTTTTGTTAAATCAATATTTTTCCCAGCACCTGAAAGGATGCGGCTTTTCATCTCAATCTCTTTACTTAAAGTGCTGATTTGTAGAAGGGCATTTCTTCTTTGAATAGAATTTTTGCCCTTGGAATTTTTGTCTAAATCACTGATTTGTCTTTCTAAAAATCTGATGCGGTCTTCTTGCTCAAGGACGAAGCGTGTGCGTTCAATTTGAATTTCGGTGAAAAATTTTTGTCCAATTTTTTGACTTCTAGTAACTTTAAAACCGGTGAAATTTATTTTCTCAACATTTTGGCGCACTTGTTGGCGCATTTCTTCATTGATGCTGGTTTGGTTTTCTTCCCGCAATAAATCAGATTGTGAAGAGATTGTAACCATTAAACGCGAAGCTGCGTCAGCTAAAGCATATTTAGTTGATTCTTCGAGATTGTAACCTTCGGCAACGCCATAAAGATAATCGGCATTATTTTCTTTGGGAGAGATATACCAGCTTGGATCTCTATCTTTATTGGTTGCGCAAGATGCGGTAAAAAAAATTAATAAAGTTGTTAAAGAGAGAAATAATTTATTCATCTAATTCGTCGCGGGTGGATTTACTGTTATGGTCGCTGGCATTGATTCTCTCAGAAGCGCTGGCAGCTTTTTTGGTTTTTTTGTCTTGATCTTGCATGTAAGATTGACAAGAGGTGAGGGTAATAAAAATTAGGGTGGAAATGATTTTTTTGATCATGGGATTTTAGGAGTTTTAATTATTAACTTTGTCTTTCTCTACTCTCTCCTTTTCCAATTCATCAAACAGTTCTTTTGTTGCAGCTTGAGTTTTATTTATATTCTCGCGGCCCAATCTTGATTTAGCTGCGCGTGCTGCAAATGTTCTTTCGCTATTTTCTAAAAATTTGGCGTAATCTTCGTTTCCAAGCGCCATTTGTACATACAAAGTACCATCTTCAGATTGAAAAACATTAAGTCTTTTTACGCCGGAAAGTGGTAAGTTTTTTACTACTTCTTTAGTTGCTTGAGCAAAAAATTCTTCAACATCATCGCTATCATTAACTTTTGCTGATCTTAGAGAATCTTTGGTGATACGGGTGATTTCAGATTGAATTGTAGCTGCGATATTGGCTTTGGCATCAAGTTCGGCTTTCGGAAGTTGAAATTTGATTCCACCTTTAGAAGGGCTGGCGATACCAACTGCGCCAACACCATCTTTAACTGAAGGATCAATAACCCAATTAGGAAGGCTGGCTAATTCGCTTTTAGGATTAGCGGAAACTGAGCTTTTTTTAGCGCAAGAAGCCGAAAAAGATAAAACTACAACTAAGGCGATGAGAATTTTGTTTTTCATATTTTGGTTTTAAAAATTATGGATGGGACTATCAGCGTCAGAAAGCTATTTTTGAAGAATCCAAATTACAAGAAAGTTTTATAAATTCTCTTTGCGGTAAAGTAGGAGTGTACCAATCGAAAGGCAAATAATGGCGATTATCCAAGTTGAGGCGAATATTGGGATTAATCCAGAAGAGCCTAAAGCGTTTAGAATGCTCGAAGTTATATAAAAAATTAATCCCAAAGCGATTCCGGAAAAAATCATCAAAATCGCATTTTGACTGCGAATATGATTGAGGCCGAAATAGCAGGCAATTAAGGTCATCGCCAAAAATAAAAGCGGCTTGCTCAAAAGTGATTGGTAATAAACTTTAAACTTGGTTGAAGAAAGGCCAGAAGACTGTAATTCCCTGATTAAATGAGGTAATTCAAAAATTGAAAATAATTTTACATTTTGAAAATTATTAACGATTTTTTGCATCACGAAATCGGCGCTTAAGCCGGTTGAAATTTTGTAATTATCGAGTTTTTTATTTAAATTATTATTGTCGTTTAGAGTTACCTCTTTGAGGAGCCAAAAATTTTCTTCCATTAACATTTCTTTGGCATCAACTTTTTTATAAAATTCGCCATTTTTATTGAAATACCAAACTGTTACATTATCCAGTTCCAGAGCTTCTTGGTAAACTTTTTTGGCCTGAATTATAATTTCTTCACTGGGGTCATTTTCATTGGCTTGTTTGAGCCAGATTCCGTTTTCTGGTGCTACAACTTCACGACTTTCATTTTGGACATATTTATTTTCAAGGGCTTGGAATTTTTTGGCCATTTGAATTGAAATCGGTCCGAAAATTGTAACCCAAAAAACTCCCAGAAGTGCTGCGGTAGTGGCCACAGGCTGTAATATTTGCCATAAGGAAAAACCACTCATTCGAATAATAGTGATTTCACTTTTTGAAGAAAGCAGAAAAAAAGTTATGATTGCAGAAATCAGAACTAATGAAGGAATGACATCATTTAGAAAATCAGGAATTAAGAAAAAAGCCATCAATATTCCAGTGTAAATCGGCGCTTCACTGCCACGGACTTTTTCTAAAGCATCAAGTAGATTTATAAAGAAAATCAGCAGCGAAAAGCCTAGCGCAATTTGCAGAAACTTGGTTAGAAAACTTTTGGCAATGTAAAAATTTATCAGTTTTGGTTTCATGATTTGCGGCGATCTGAGGTTAGTATTGCTACTCCGATGATAAAAAATACAGCAAAATTGAGATATAAAATTGGCGTTAATTTTGTGGAAGTTTCTACCAGTGAATAACATACCATAGTGAGGGTGAAAAAAACTACTGCCAGTGAAACTGCCATTATGATATTTGTCAGATTTCCTCTACGGTTAAAATCGCCGCGTAAAATTGCAGCTAAGGCTAGAACCGCAAAAATGATGGGTAAAAGCGGATAAGTGAATCTTTGATGAAGTTCAGTGTGATATTTTTTGAGATCTTCTTCTTCTGAATCATCGTTAGGATTTAATAATTCGTGCAAATAACGCTCTTTTGATTTCCAACGCATTTTATCATCGCCTTTCTGAGTTTCGGTGAGGTTGAAAACGTAATTGTCAAAATTCAGAATTTCAGATGTGTTATCAATGTAATTTAATTTTTGGATCGTTCCGTTTTCCATATAAAGCAAGGCGGAATTGTCTTCCATGACAATATTTCCTTTTTTAGAAGTTATAGTGATTGAATATTTATCTGATCTTTCGTCATGAAGTAAAATTCCAAAAAGATTATCGTTAAGATCGCGTTTTTGAGAGTAAATTGTAAGTTTGTTTAAAGTTTCAAAAGTTTGAGGATTGAAGGCTAAATTGGCGTAATTATTTTTGAGATCAAGGCGCGAAAGCCGCAGTTCTTTATTGGCGTAAGGCATTAAATAAAAAGAAACCAAGAAGCATAAAATTGAAGATAAAATTGTGATGCCAATAACGGGCTTGCAAATTGTTAATTTGGTGAGGCCGGAATTTTTTAAAATGGTAATTTCATTGCTTGAAATCAAGCGGTTGTAGGTAACTAAAATTGCAGCAAACATTGAAATCGGAACGATAAAAAGCAGAAGCCAAGGCAAAATTAAAACAAACAGGTAAAAAAACCGGCTTAAGCTAATGCCATTTTCAGTAACATATTTTACAAAACTAATGGCGCGGCTAAACCAGATCAAAAAAATGAAAATGGAAATAAAGCCGGCAAAGCCAGTTAAAGTTTTATTGCGAATGTAGCGGGAATAAAGTTTCAATGGAATTATTAAGGAATGATTATTTTTAAAGATTAAATAGTCTAAAATCTTAAATCTAAAATCTAAAATTAAATTATGTCAAAAATAAAAATTCTGCTCAATGGCGAGGAAAAATTTCTCGAACAAAAAATCAGTGTAGCACAATTAATTGCTGATCTGGAGCTTGATGTTAAGAAAATTGCGGTGGAAAAAGATTTAGAAATTGTAAATCCAAATCAGTTTTTAGAAGTGATATTGGATGAAGGAAGTCGGATTGAAATTGTGCATTTTATCGGTGGTGGTTAATGAGTGCGTTGTTGTGTGCTATATTGCGATCCTAATGATGGATGTAATGGACTTGTGCTAGGTATAACTGAAGATAAAACTTTATGATCTTGTCTTGTAGGCTCAATTTTTGCTTGTGCTTCTTGCACTGATTTTTCATTACTTAAAGCGGCAAAATTATTTGGGTTTTCAGGATCATCTTCTGCATTACCATATCCAGCTTCACTTTGACGCTCTGCCCACTCATCACCAATAAATTTCGCAACTTTTAAATGAGAATAAACGCCAAAATCTTCCCACATTGATCTCATAAATTTTTCAGTGCTTTCAAGGCTTGAAGCCCAAGCAGTATCTTCCCAAATTGAAGATCCAAACACACCTTTAATAATTTTTGCATCCAAAAGACCGGCAACTTTGATACCAGCCCAGGCCACGCTAGTTATAGCAGTTCCAACAAGAGCAAGTGGAATACCAACAGTTGCTGAGGCAGCAAATTTAAGAGCTTTAAAAGCTGTGCTTTTATTAATTGCGGAAGCAATTTTAGCTGCTCCAGTTGCAACTGCTCCTAATCCATTTATTGTCGATTTGATCATAAATGCCTAATCGCGAAAATTAATAAATTGTAAAGGAACTTCATAAGTACTGGCGCGCAAGAAAGTTATAGCTTCCTGTAAATCATCGCGTTTTTTGCCGTCAATTCTCACTTCTTCGCCTTTGATCGAAGCCTGAATTTTCAATTTTGCATCCTTGATTTGTTTGACGATTTTTTTGGCAATTTCTTGTTCAATACCATTTTTTAATTTCACTTCTTGTCGGGAAGAATTTCCGCCCGCTTTTTCTTCTTTTTGAAAATCTAAAGCTCTTGGATCAATGCCGCGCTTTACGCAAAATACTTTTAGTGAATCACGAATTTGACCTAATCTAAATTCATCTTCAGCAGCAAGATTAATGATATTTTCTTTGCCTTTTAACTCGACTGAAAATTTTACACCTTTGAAATCATAGCGATTGGTAAGTTCGCGCAGCACCGAGTTAACGGCGTTATCCATTTCTTGCATATCGATTTTTGAAACAACGTCAAAGCTTGGCATATGTTTTTTTAAAAAATTAATTATTTAATGCTTGGTTTAAATCAGAAATCAAATCATCAACATGTTCCAAGCCTACAGAAAGGCGGCACATTGATTCGGTGATCCCGATTTTTTCTTGTTCATCGCGCGACATATTTGAATGTGTTGTTGTCGCGGGATGCGTAATTAGTGATTTGGAATCGCCCAAATTATTTGAAATGTCAATAATTTGCAGACGATTCATAAAAGCGAAAGTATCTTTTTTCCCATCTTTAACTTCAAAAGCCAACATCGCGCCGCCATTAAGCATTTGTTTTTTGGCCACTTCAAATTGCGGATGTGATTTTAAAGTTGGATATAAAACGCGTTTAATTTTTGGATGATTTTCTAAAAATTCCGCGATTTTGCGGGCATTTTCGCAATGTCTTTCCATGCGCAATTGAAAAGTTTCCAGTGATTTTAAAACCACCCAAGCGTTGAAAGGACTCATCGCCGGACCGGTGTGACGATGAAATGGTAATAAAATTTCTTTAATAAATTGCTCTTTGCCTAAAACACAACCGCCCAAGGTGCGACCTTGTCCATCCATGTGTTTAGTGGTTGAATAAACCACAATATCGGCGCCAAGTTCCATTGATTTTTGGCTGTAAGGAGAAGCGAAAATATTATCTACAATCAGGCAAGCAGAATTTTTTTTACACAAATCAGCAACGAATTTAATATCAACAATTTCAAGATTAGGATTGGCGGGAGTTTCGATAAAAACAACTTTGGTATTTTTCTTAAACGCTTGCTCCCAAGCCTTGTGATCTGTGCCTTCAACTAATGTAACTTCAATTCCATAATTTGGTAAAATTTTGGTGGCGATGTGAAAACATGAGCCGAATAAAACTTTTGATGCGATAAAATGATCGCCAGTTTTGATCTGACACATAATTGAAGCAAAAACCGCCGCCATGCCGCTGGCCATAACGCAAGCAGCTTCAGCGCCTTCAAGTAAAGCCAATTTATCTTCCAGCATTTTTAAGCTTGGATTTAAATAGCGTGAATAAACATAGCCCGGAGCTTCGCCATTAAAGCGACTTTCGGCAGTTTCGGCAGAATTATAAGCGAAACCAGAATTTAAAAAAATTGCTTCCGAAGTTTCACCAAAGTTAGAGCGGATTGTTCCGCCGCGCACCATTTGAGTTTCAGGGCGTAATTTTTTGAAATCGAGGTTTTTATTTTTGTAAGTCATTATTTACTAATTTTTAATTTTTCTAATAACGCATCCGTGTCATTGCGCAGTAATTCAATTTTGACTTCCGTTGTACCTTGGCCTTTAAATCCAAGTGCAACTGCTGCTTTTTCTGAAACGTCAATCACACGATTTTTAGCAAAAGGTCCGCGATCATTAACGCGAACAATAACATTTTTTCCATTGCGCAAATTAGTAACCCGAACCAGAGAAGGCAATGGTAGAGTTGGATGTGCTGCCGTCATGCTTCCCATATTATAAACTTCACCATTGGCAGTTTTTTTGCCGTGAAAATCATCGCCATACCAAGAAGCAGTTCCGGTTTCTTGGTAATCTTCATAATCTTGCGGAATATAAGAAACGCCAAAAACCTTGTAAGGATTTCCAATTTTAAAATGACCGTCATATTCACCATTTTCACCTAACATTTCTGCGGTTTCTACTGAATCATCATCTTCATCGGCGGTTTTTTGTGATAAGACATAACGAGTTTGTTTGGAATTTTTAGTAGCTGCGGTGCGAATCCGGTAAGATTTGCTTTTATTTGTAGCATGTTTTTTTAAGGCTTTGCCCTTGTTATTTGTGGAGCAGGCAGAAAAAAGACTTAGAATTAAAAGCGCTAGACATAATTTTTTCATTCTTCAGTTGTTTTGTTGATATGCAGCCGCTGTAGGTGCGACTTTAAAATCGACGGAGGTTTTTTTAGAAAAAATAAACTCTTCCTGACCGGTTAAAGCTGGTTCATTTTTAGTGATTAAGAAAATTCCAAATTCAGCAAAAAAGTTAGCGATCAAATCATGACCCAAAAATCCTAGAAGTCGATGTTTTGCAGTTAAAAAGATTTTTTTCTTAATCGAAAATCCTAGATCGCCGCATAATTTCTCAAAATCTTTGATCGAACAAAAATGAATGTTGGGCGTTTCAAACCATTCAAAAGGAATATTTTTATTAACCGGCATCGAACCTTTAAATAAAAGGTGTAAACGGTTTTTATAATGGGCGAAATTTGGCAGAGAAACAATTGCATATTCGGCAACTCGCAGCATTTCTTCAAGAATTTCTTTTGGTTTTTGAGTTGCTTGAATTGTTTGACTTAAAATTGCGCAATCAAAATTGCGGTCGGGATAAAAAGTTAAATCTTTTTCAGCATCACCCTGAATCACCGAAAGTCCGCGCATCAAAGCTTGGCTTACTTGCGCTTGCGCAAGTTCCAAACCGCGCGCATCGGCATTTTTGGTTTTTTTAAGAAAATCTAAAAGCTCGCCATCGCCGCAGCCAATATCTAAAACGCGGGAGTTCGGTTTGATAAGTTTGGCGATGATTTCTAAATCATAACGAATTTGGTGCTTAATAATATTTTGACCAATTGAAGTGTTTTTCATGGTTTTTTTACAAAAGAAATAAAACAAATAAATCTATTGCGGATGCTCGGGTTTATCCCGCGCGCAGCAATTCAATTAAAACTAAATTCAAACGATAGTTTGAATTTAAATCATTATAAATCCACGAATGGTGTTTTTTAAAGTGTCGCTTTCAAGTAAAAATGAATCATGTCCGGCGCTGCTGTTTATAGTGATTGAGCTTACATTTACGCCGCATGAAATTAAAGCTTGGGTTAATTTTTTTGCTTCCGATGGTGGAAAAAGCCAATCATCAGAAAAAGAAATCAGGCAGAATTTTCCGTTTTTATTTTTGGAAAAATCAAGAAAAGCTGAGCCTAATTTTCCGCCAAAATCGCTTTCCAAATCAAAATAATCGACAGCTTTTGTAACGTAAAGATATGAATTGGCATCAAAGCGTTCAACAAAGCTTTGACCTTGATGATGTAAGTAGCTTTCAACTTTAAAATCTTGGGCAAAAGTGAAAGATAAATTTTCTTTATCTTGTAAATTGCGCCCGAATTTTTTTTGCAAAGCACTTTCAGAAAGATAAGTAATATGCGCCGTCATACGCGCAACTGCCAAACCGCTTGACGGATATTTCTTTTCTAAAAAATATTTGCCTTCGCACCAATTCGGATCAGCCATAATTGCTTGTCTTCCAACTTCATGAAAGGCAATATTTTGCGGACTGTGGCGATAAGAAGTTGCCATTGGAATTACTAAATTCACTTTTTGCGGAAATAAAACTGCCCAAGCCAAAGCTTGCATTCCGCCAGTTGAACCGCCAATTACGGCGTGAAGTTTGGAAATTCCTAAATGCTCAATTAAAAGATTTTGTGCTTGCGCCATATCGTTGATGGTGACGATGGGAAAGTTTAATCCGTAAGGCTCGCCAGTTTTTGGATCAATTTCTTTAGGCCCAAAAGATCCCATGCAACTGCCGATAATATTTGATGAAATTACAAAAAATTTATTGGTGTCAATTGGTTTGTCCTCGCCAATCATAAAATCCCACCAGCCTTTTTTTCCGGTGACAGGATTTGGTGATGCAGCGTATTGGTCGCCAGTTAGCGCGTGACAAATCAGGATTGCATTTGAGCAATCTGCATTGAGTTTGCCGTAGGTTTGAAAGGCTAAAGGGAAATTTTTAATTTCAGAACCGCTGGCAAGTTTGAGTGGTTTTTCTTTGGCTAAAAAAACAATTTCACCAATCTCAAATTCTTTATATCCAGGTCCAAAACTTGACTTAACTTTCATTATTCTTAAATCGAATTTTATAAATTTTTTAAAATCTCACTTAAATTTCACTTCAATGGAAAATCAATCAAATAAAACTCCAGAATCGCCATTATTGGTTCTACGCGAAGAAATCGACCAAATTGATAATCAGATAATTTCTCTTTTGATGCAGAGAATGAATGTAATTACGCGCGTTGGCGAGTTGAAAAAAAATAATCAGGAAAAATTTTTCATCCGCTCCAATCGTGAAGCGGACATGATTAAAGATCTGGTGAAAAAGTCAGGTAATATTTTACCAAAAACAACAATTATCAGCATTTGGCGAAAAATTATAACCACCGCCAACATCCATGAACAGCCGCTTACAATTGCAATTCACAATCCAAAAAATATTCCAGATTATAATTATTTGGTAAGAGAATATTATAATGAATTAGTGCCGTTACATAATTTTGATAGTGCGACAAATGTGGTTGCAGAAATTGAAAAAGGTGAGGCGCAGATTGGAATTTTTGCTTTACCTCATGAAAGCGGTGAAGAAAAGAAAGAAGATGCCAAAGAAAATTGGTGGATTTCTTTAGCCAATAACCGCTTGGGTTTAAAGGTTTTTGCTAAAATTCCTTTTTATGAAATTGCAGAGCAGAAAAAAGATTTAGACAAAATTGAATTAGTTGCAGTTGCAGTAAAAGAGCCTGAAAAATCGAGCGATGATCGCAGTTTGGTTTATTTGGAAGTGGCAAAAGAAATTTCTAAAACGCAGATTTTATCGGTGTTAAAAGAGTTGAGTTTGGTTGGCAGAATTTTGAAATCAGTAAAACTGGCGCAAGTTGAAGGAATTATGTTTCACTTAATTGAGCTTGATGGATTTTATTTGGAAAGTGATGTTGTGATGAAGAATTTTGCGAAATCGAAAGCTAAACCTTACATAAAAATTTTAGGGCATTATGCGGTGCCGATAAATATCATAAATTCCTAATTGACAAAAAACTTTTCATCACAACAATGCGCGTCCCTTCACTTTCAAACGTGTAAGTCACCCTTTTTAAAAAAGTTATTTTTTTAGAAAATTTTTCAGACGCAAATAGTCGATAAGACCAATCCTGAAAAACCAATGGGAATAGCAATTAAAATCAATCACAGACATGTCTAAAAGACTTAGTGCTAAGAAAAAAATTAGCAGAAAATTAGGCGCGAGCCTTTGGGGTCAAGCAAAAGATCCATATAATAAACGTAATTACAAACCTGGTCAACACGGTGCTTCCGCAAGAGGAAGAGTTAGTGACTATGGTACTCAGCTTCGTGCTAAGCAAAGAATGAAATTCTACTACGGCAACATTTCTGAAAGACAATTTTTCAACAGCTTCACATTAGCTTCTAAATCAAAAGGTGACGTAAGTGAAAACTTCGTAGCCCTTCTTGAAAGCAGATTGGACACTGTGGTTTACCGCGCTAACTTCGTTGCAACAGTGTTTGCAGCAAGACAATTCGTGAATCACAAACATGTTACTGTAAACGGAAAAACTGTTAACATTCCTTCATTTAAAGTGAAAGTTGGTGACGTCGTTCAAGTTCGTGAAAAATCACGCAAACTTACAGTTGTAATGGAAGCGCTTCAAAAAATGGAACGCGATATTCCTTCTTACATGACTTTAGATAAAGATAACTTCACAGCTAAATTGACTACTAAACCATCATTTGCAGAAGTTCCTTACGCAGTTGAAATGCAACCGCATTTGATTACGGAGTTTTATTCTAGATAGTAAAAATGCTTTCGCATTTTTAGGGGGAATGGAAATCCGGAATTTAAGAGCGGTCTTAAATTCCTATAATAAAAAACTCCGTCACTTTGTAAAAAGTGGCGGAGTTTTTTTATGTTTATAGTTCGAGATGCTAGCTCGAACTATAAACGCGCAGCCAGTTTGCAAAATTCTTCAATTGTTAAATTTTCTGGTCGCAAATCTGATCTGATTCCAACTTCATTTAAAACCGCTTCCGGATTTTCAAAAACACTTTTTAAACCCGATTTTATCATCTTGCGGCGTTGGTTAAAAGCAGCAGCGACAACGCGTTCTAGCTTTTTAAAATCTACATCAGCTAAGGGTTTTTCTCTTGGAATAATTTCAACAATTGCCGATGTAACTTTTGGTGGCGGCGTAAAAACAGTACGACTTACGGTGAAAACTAATTTGGTGTGACATAAAAAATTCACCATTACAGCGAGACGGCCGTAGTGATTGTCATTTGGTTTGGCGGTTATTCTTTCAACTACTTCTTTTTGTAACATCAAATGCATTGAAGCAATTTTGGGGGCGATTTTGAGCCATTTAAAAATCAAAACTGTGCCGATGTTATATGGCAGGTTGGCGATGATTTTGAATTTTTTTTCGCTATTTAGAATTTTAGTTTCATCAATTTCTAAAGCGTCGCCTTCGATAATTTGAAAATGTTCGCCGTAAAAATTTTTTAATTCATTTAGAGCTTCCAAACATCTTTGATCTTTTTCAACGGCGACTAGTTTTTTTGCGCCGGCATCTAAAATTGAACGACTTAAACTTCCGGGTCCTGGGCCAACTTCCAGCACTTCAAAATCAGTTAAATCTCCTGCGACACGAACGATTTTATCGGTGACGTTTTTATCTAAAATGAAATTTTGGCCTAAAGATTTTTTGGCGTCTAAACCGTATTTTTTAATAAGATCAGAAGTGGAAAGAAGGGACATCGGATTGTGCGTTATGGCTGGATTATGAAATCCAAAATTTCAGTTCAGATATAAACGTGTGGACGGGGCTACAAACCCCGTCCAGCTGTAAGAGTCGAATTTGATTTATTATAGAGCAGATTCAGCTTCAACAAATTTATGGCCCAAAGCTTCAGCAACGGCTTTATAAGTAACTTTGCCGTCAATTACGTTTAAACCATTTCTTAAATGAACATCGTCAGCTAAAGCTTTTTTATAGCCTTTGCTCGCGATTGCCAAAGAGAAAGGCAAGGTAGAATTTTCCAAAGCTTGAGTTGAAGTTCTGGCAACAGCACCTGGCATGTTGGTCACGCAATAGTGAACTACACCGTCAACTACATAAGTTGGGTTAGAATGAGAAGTTGGTTTGCTGGTTTCAAAACAGCCGCCTTGATCGATTGAAATGTCAACCATAACTGCACCTTTTTTCATTTTTTTCACCGTAGCTGCAGAAATTAATTTTGGAGCAGCAGCACCGGGAATTAGAACCGCGCCAACTACAACATCAGAATCAACGGTATTTTTTTCGATATTTTCAAGTGAAGCATAAAGAACTTCGGCAGAATTTCCAAAAATATCGCACAAATAACGAATGCGCGCTAATGATTTATCAAGAATTACAACTTCAGCGCCCATACCGATTGCAACTTTTGCTGCATTGGTTCCAGAAACGCCGCCACCAAGAATTGTAACTTTACCGCGAGCAACTCCCGGAACGCCGCCCAGCAAAACTCCGCGTCCACCTTGAGCTTTTTCCAAAGCGCGGGCACCTGCTTGAATTGAAAGTTTCCCCGCAACTTCTGACATTGGAGCAAGAAGTGGAAGTGAGCGATCGGCCGCACTTACAGTTTCAAAGGCAATTGCCACGCAGCCAGATTTAATCAGCATTTCAGTTAAATGCGGTTCAGCTGCTAAATGCAAATAAGAGAAAATAATTTGACCCGAGCGGATCATTTTGCATTCGGATTCTTGTGGTTCTTTAACCTTCAAAATCATTTCCGCTTTTTCGTAAACTTCAGCTGCATTGGCGGCAATTTTGGCGCCGGCTTGAATATATTGTTCGTCAGAAAAATCGATTGCAGTTCCGACATCTTTTTGTACCAAAACTTGATGACCTGCATTTACTAATTCGCGAACTCCCGATGGAGTTGCGCCAACGCGATATTCGTGATCTTTAATTTCTTTTGGAATGCCGATTAACATGAGTTTTTCTCCGTTTTAATTTGAGTTAGAAATGTTAGAAATTTTAATGATGTTGCTTTCTTGTGATGTCAAACTTGGGTGTAAATCATAATCAAATTGAAAAGATTTTTTCGCAAGTTCAATTTCTGATTTTAGATTTTTGCCTTTTAAAAATAGACAAAAACCATCTTTTTTTAAGAATTTTTTACTGTGAATTAAAAGTTGATCAAGCGGCGCTAAAGCTCGCGAAGTTATGCAGTCAAATTCTTGAGCTGCTAATTCTTCAAGCTTGGATTGATGAACAAAAACGCGGTTTTGTGAAAGTAATTTAGCGCGACGTAAAAAATCGGATTTTCTAAAAGATTTTTCCACCAAATGCATTTCGCGAAGTCCTAAAATTGAAAGCACCAAACCCGGAAAACCAGCGCCGGTGCCGAAGTCGGCGAATTTCAGGTTTTTATTCTCAATGAAACGTAAAAGCTGAGCGCTGTCTAAAATATGGCGTTCCCAAAGATTTTCGATAGTTGATTTGCCGATGAAATTGAAATTATCATTTTCTTGTAGAAGCAATACTACGTAATCTTCGAGACCTTTAATTTGGCTTTCGGTTAATGTTGTGAATTTTTTAATTTCGTCAAAAGCGGCGAGTTTTTTTTGTTCAAGTTGCATGGAAAGTTTAGAGGTTTTTATATTTTAGATAGATCCTGAAACAAGTTCAGGATGACAGGATATATTTGGCAGATGTTCCCTGTATCGTCATCCTGAACTTGTTTCAGGATCTAATTGGTTAATATAGATTTAAACAGTTTTAAAAAATCCCCAAAAACTTAGCAATTAAAAACTAAAAACTTGACGCTTGTGACTCGTAATATAAAAATTTTCTCACACAAAATTCCTTTCTCGAAAAAACTTTCCAAAAAATATGAAAATCTCTACTAAAGTTAAAAAAATTCTATCTTGCTACGAAAGCGACAATGCAGGAACCAAAACTAATTTAGCCCGTATTTTGATGCATGGTAAATTAGGCGGCACTGGCAAAATGGTAATCTTGCCAGTTGATCAAGGTTTTGAACATGGACCAGACAGAAGTTTTGCGGTAAATCCAGATGCTTACGATCCACATTATCATTTCCAACTTGCAATTGATGCCGGTTTAAACGCTTACGCCGCGCCTTTAGGAATGATTGAAGCTGGTGCTGACACATTTGCTGGTGCAATTCCAACTATTCTAAAAGTTAATTCTTCAAATTCTCTTCACAATGGCGGAACCGCTCCACATCAAGCTACAACAGCTTCTGTAAAAGATGCTTTACGTTTAGGATGTTCGGCAATTGGTTTTACAATTTATCCGGGATCTGATGCAGCTTTTGATATGTTTGAAGAAATTCGTGAAATGTCGGAAGAAGCTAAATCTTATGGTTTGGCAACGGTAATTTGGTCTTATCCACGTGGCGGCGATCTTTCAAAAATCGGCGAAACTGCGATGGATATTTGTGCCTATGCGGCCCATATCGCAGCTTTACTAGGTGCACACATCATAAAAGTTAAACCTCCAACCCAAGCTTTGGAAAATCTTGAAGCAATCAAGGTTTACGAAAAAGTAAAAATTCCTGTTACAACAATGGAAGAGCGCATTCGTCACATAATGAAAACTACCTTCAACAATAGAAGAATCGTTGTGTTTTCTGGTGGAAATGCCAAAGGTGAAAATGAAATTTACAATGAAATCCGCGAAATCTACAAAGGTGGCGCGAATGGCTCAATCATTGGTCGCAACACTTTCCAGCGTCCAAGAGCAGAAGCGCTTAAAATGCTTGAAAATATTATTCAGATTTACCAAGGAAAATTCTAATTTTTTGAGAAAAAATTCAGATAACAAATATGGAGTAATGAAAATAAATTCGTAAGAATAAGAGTTTTCTTCTACCATATTTGTTATTGTTTTTTATGCGCTTTGGCAGAGCAAGAAGCAGAATCGGCACCAACAAACTTTCCAAAATATTTTCTCTGCTGCGTGATCAACTAAAGTCTCAAGGCTACATGAGTGAGGTATTCACCTTCGTTGACGCCACTCATCTCATTTCAAAAGTTGG
>CAIZZE010000083.1 GCA_903937405.1 uncultured Alphaproteobacteria bacterium
CAAAGGTTATACGGGAGAAATCGGAGAAATCGCCATTTTCACTCGCGCCTTAAAAGCCGAAGAAAGAAAAAGTACTGAAGATTATTTAGGAAAGAAATATGGAACTAAAATAAATAGAACCACAACAGCGAGCGGTGCTTGTATAAATGGTATTGTAACTACGAATGGCTGCACGATGGATTGTTCAACCTCAAGTTAGCTGATGGCGCAAGTGGCATAACCGGAACATGCGGAACCACAGGTTATAGTGGTACAGTAACTTTAAGTTGTGTAAATGGTAACTTAAGTAAACCCCCCTCGACTGGCTGTGGGTGTGATACGGCGAATGGTTATTCTTCAAGTGGTGGAGGTTGTGCTAAACAATGTTCGATAACATCGCAAAATGGTATTGCTAGCAGTACTAAAGTAAATGTTGGAACCGCAACAATAAATTGCGATTCATCTACTGGTGCTACGGGAGGAACTTTAACTTACACTTGTAATTCAGATGGAACAATAACCAACGTAACAAATAACTGTATAATGCCAATTTGTGCAGGAGGAGATACTTCTGTTTATACTGTTGCTGGTGAAACAATACATGTCTTTGCTAGCGTAGGTGTCGGAGGACTTGGCGGAGGAGGAAATGTTGGAGTAGCTGGTGTCAATGGTACTGGAGGCAGTGGTGGTGGCATATATGACGGAAATCAAGGATTTCTGGTGGCTCAGGAATTGTGATTGTGCGCTATACTAACAAGAAAATTTTATTAAAAATTTTGCTTACAAAAATCAAAATAACCGCGACAAAATTTTTGTCGATAAGATCCTGAAAAGAGTTCAGGATGACAATAAATGGAGATTTTACTAAAAATTCTGTACTAAAAACAAAAAAACGCGGCAGTTTTTAAAAACATGCCGCATTTTTTTAGAAATTAATTTTTAAAAACTATTTGTCTTTCAAAAATTCTTTGTAGCCAGCTTCATCCATTGCATCATCTAAATCTGATGGATTGCTCATTTTAACTTTAGCGATCCAGCCATCTTGGTAAGATGAATTATTAACTAATTCTGGTTGAGAACCTAGAGATTCATTGGCTTCAACAACTTCACCGGCAACTGGAATATAAACGTCACTGGCAGATTTTGAAGATTCAACAACAGCAAAAGCATCATGTTTAGCGTAACTATTGCCAACTTTTGGAAGTTCAACATAAACTAGCTCGCCTAAAGCGTCTGCGGCATATTGGGTAATTCCGATTGTTGCAACATTGCCTTCAATTTTAATCCATTCGTGATCTTTAGTATATTTCATGATTTCTCCGATTTGTTTTTATTAGTATAACCCTCTTTGAAAAAGAGGGTGGATCAAGCGCCCAATGGCGCTTGAGAACGGGTGATTTAAAAAATTATAATTCACCCAAAATTTAAAAAATAAATCCTCCGACCTCACTTGCGTTCGGCCACCTCCTTTTGCAAAGGAGGTCTTAATTATTATTTTTTTACCGATTTAGTTTTTGCTTCCACGAAAACCGGAGAAGTTAAAACTGCCGGAATTTCACGATCTCTCACAACCGCAGAAACTTGGTCACCAACTTTTGCAACTGAAGGGTCGAAATAACCTTGTCCAATTGAAACTTTTAGATTTGGAGAAAATCCGCCGCTTGAAAGCACGCCGATTTTTTTACCATCTTTTCTAATTTCAGTGCCTTCGCGCGCAATGCCGCGATCAAGCAATTTAACGCCGATTCTTTTGCGTTTTGTGCCTTCCAATTTTTCTTTTAAAATTCTTGTGGCACCAATGAAATTAGTGTTGCTTTTGCTTACAACCCAGCCAATTGCAGCTTCGATTGGTGAAGTTGTGTCATCTAAATCGTGACCATAAAGCGGGTAGCCCATTTCTAAACGAAGTGAATCGCGAGCACCGAGTCCAATTGGTTTTACTTCTGCTTTTGCAGATAAATCTAGCCAAAATTGCGGAGCGGCAGAATTTTTTATTGAAACTTCAAAACCATCTTCACCAGTGTAACCAGTGCGACCGATGAAAACTTCTTCACCATTTTTGAATTTATAAGTTACAACATTCATGTAAGGTAAATTGGCCAAATCGCCTTCAGCCAAAAAGCTATTTAAAACGCTTTCAGCTTTTCCACCTTGAATGGCAATTAATGAGCGATCTTTTAATTCGGTAAAAGAAATTCCAGCTGGTAAATTTTTGCGAATCCAAGCTTCATCTTTTTCTTTGCAACCAGCATTTAGAACAATAAAAAATTTGGTATCTGTAAGCTTGGTGATAATTAAATCGTCAACAATGCCGCCAGTTTCGTTGGTTAAAACCGTGTATTTAGCAAGAGCTGGCGTGCTTAAAGAAAAATCAGTTGGCGTGATGTGAGATAAAAATTTGACAACTTCTGCACCTTCAGCGATGAATTGTCCCATGTGCGAAACATCGAAAATGCCAACATTTCCAGAGCGAGTCCATTCATGCTCTTTCAACATTCCGTCTGGATATTGAACTGGCATATCGTAACCAGCAAACTCAACCATTTTAGCGCCTTGAGCGCGATGAGTTTGGTTTAAAGCTGTAGATTTCATTTTAATTAATTTAATTATTTAACTGGTGGAACTGTTGGTGCTGATGGTTCAGAAGGAGTTTGCGCTTCAGTAGAATTTTCTTGCTGTTGAATGATTTTATCTAAATCTTTTTCAATCGCTTTATTTGAAGAGTTGGAAAGAGAAGCTAAAACCAAGCAATTTAGCATAAAAATACCGATCAAAATCATGGTAGTTTTGCTTAAAACTGAAGCTGAAGCTTTGCTCGACATTACAGAATTTAATCCGCCCGAACCGCCGCCAATGCCGCTTAAAGAGTCACCGTCTGATTTTTGCAACAAAACCAAAACGATCAAAACAACGGCGATAACTACCTGTAAAATCAGGAGAAATAATTGAAAGTTTTCCATTTTTTTGAAAATAAATTTGCCAAATGGATTGATTTCCAAAAGGCTGCGAGTAAGAAGGCTTGCACCTTAAAAACCCAATTTTATCTCACAAGTTTTTTCATGATTAAAAATAACGTTGCTACTCACATTTCCTACAACCTAGCATCTAAAGCCTCGGATCTAATTTTTGATCTGGGTTTTAAGAATAAAAAAATCCTTTTTGTAACCGATGAAAAAATCTGGAAAAACTGTGCGAGATTTTTTGATACAAGTTTTTTTAAAAAAATCCTGATTTTAAAAAGCCCAAAACCCGATGAAAAAAATCTAAAAAAAATTTCAATTGCCGCTAAAAACTGTGACCTAATTTTGGCTCTTGGAAGCGGAACCATCAACGATTTGTGCAAATTCACTTCCGCTAAAACAAAAATTCCTTACGCCATTTTTGCTTCCGCCGCTTCAATGAATGGCTATTTATCAAAAAACGCTTCAATCACAATTCTGGGACACAAAAAAACCTTGAGCGCAACTTTGCCAATTGCGGTTTTTTGTGATTTAAAAATTTTAAAATTAGCGCCGCTAAAATTAACAAAAGCTGGAATTGGCGATAGTTTATGCTTTTATTCCTGTTGGTTTGATTGGTATTTGTCGCATAAAATTTTAGGCACCAAATTTGACAAAAAACCTTTTGAAATTTTGCGTAAAAAAATGGAATTTTTAGTAAAAAATTTCCAAAAATTTTCTGCCCGCGACGAAGATTTTTTAAAAATTTTAATCGAGATTTTATTGCTTTCCGGCCAAGGAATGACGATCAGTGGCGGTTCTTATCCAGCTAGCCAATCGGAGCATTTAATTGCTCATACAATTGAAATGAAATATCCAAAACTAGCGAAAAAAAACTTACACGGCGCACAAATTGCGGTGACAACTTTAACTGCGGCGAAGCTACAAAAACATTTGCTCGATAATAATCAGTTTTGTCATCCTGAACTCGTTTCAGGATCTATCCAATCCAAATTACAGAAATTTTTCGGCAAAAAAATCGCCGCAGAATGTGAAAAAGAATATGAACAAAAATTACTCGCAATTCAACAAATCAAAAACCCCAATTGGTCAAAAATCAAAACAGAATTACAAAAAATATATTTCGATGAATCAAATCTCAGAGAAATTTTCTCTCACTTCAAAATCAAAACTTCCGCTAAATCTTTGGGCCTTTCTAATCAACAATATCAAGAATGCGCAGCATACGCCAAGTTCCTCCGCAACCGATTTACTTGTTTGGATTTGAGTTAAAACTGTTGATTTATTGTACAGAGATATTGTACAAATCTTTTTGTTCAATTAACTAAATAATTTAAACAAAATTATGTCAAAAGAAGTAAGCTACTCCGACGCAAGAGAGCATCTAAAAACCTATCTCGATTTTGTCGTGCAAAATAGTGAAACGCTAATCATCACTAGAAAAAATAGCGAAGACGTTGTGATGATGTCGCGCAAAGATTATGACTCGATGGAAGAAACTTTATACCTACTTTCAAGCGCAAAAAACCGTAAGCATTTGCTGAGTGAGGTTAAAAATATCAAAAAAGGCAATTCGGTTACGTTTAAGTCGAAGAAGGAAATGGATAAGTTTTTTGAGAAGTTATGAAGTATAAAATCACCATTAAAGAAAAAGCCTTAAAGGAAATCGCTTATTTTAAGAAGCGCGATCAAGTTATTTTTAATAAAATTCTAGATTTATTGGATGAAGTTTCGCGACATCCATTTGATGGAGTTGGCAAACCCGAGGCGTTAAAATTTGAACTCTCGGGCTGCTGGTCGCGCCGCATTACGCGAGAGCATCGATTGGTTTACAAAGTAATCGAGAAGGAAGTTTTTGTGATTAGTTGTCGATATCATTACTAGTGCAAAATTAATCTGCGAAGAATTTGAGAAATTTTCGATCTAAAATTTCAAAAAACCTCGTAGTCATGCTGAGCTTGTCGAAGCATGATTATAGAACTCTGAGCCTAGAATCATGCTTCGACAAGCTCAGCATGACTACGAGGTTTTTTGATCAAATTTGCCTGTCAGAACCATGCGCATCAAGTCTCGGTTTGAGGTTCTTTTTTGGTTTTGTGGGTTTTTTTCTCTAAGATTAAAAGCTATTTGAAGAAGACGTTGCACTTCTAGCGTTGAATTGAGTTTTGGATCAAATCTATATCCTTCATCTAGATCTATTTTTTGTAAATTATTTTTAATGTTGTCTATCAGCATTGGGTATTCCATTTTTATAAAACTAATCGCGATTGCGTCGCAGATTTCTATTTTATCTGCCGCATAATTTCCGTTTAAGTCGGTGAATTGGTGGTAAAAAAATTCTAGCTCTTGGCATAGTTTTAGAATTGTTCTTGGTGCTTTTTTGGTTAAGGTTTTAGTAAGCCAGTACAGACTTTCTTTCTCATCAAGAAGATTGCCGTTGTAAAATAAATTGGTTATTTTTCGCTCCGAAATTGTAATCTCATCATTTTTAATTTCATTCAGTTTGAACTTAGCCAAAACCTTATTCAGCGCATTAAATACAAATTCCTTTTTCTTCTCATAAGAAATCGGTGGCAAAAACAAATTTTGGTCGCGGCTTTTGGGGTTGTTGAAGAAGAAGTCTTCGATTAGTTGGGCTTTTTCGTTGCCGACTTCATTCTGTTTTTTTAGACGTTCTTCTAGATTTGAGCCAGAAACGCAAAGCAGAAAAACCAGTTTCACAGGCAAACCAAATCGGCCTTCGTGTTTGAAGCGTTCGATCACTTCGATTACACGGTAAATTTCTTCAAGTTGGGCGCGTTCGATTTCGTCGATGTTGATTATCCAAACATCTTCTCTAATTTCTGGAATGTGATTGAACATTGCAGCTGTTGAGTTGGGAACGAAAATTCTCTTTCCTTTTTCTTTTTTTAACGCGTTTAAATCCCAGCATTTGGCAACTGTTTTGCTTAAGCCAAAATTTAATTTCACCAAAATTTGCGATATTGTTGACACCAGCGCCGAGTGGTTTGTTGATTCGCGCAGAATCGCCTCAAGAGAAGCAGCGTGAGGCGCAATGTTGATGGTTGGATATCTTTCGTTTAAGGCTTCAAACCAGCGCTTCGCAAATAGTTTGGAAAAGTCATTGGTGGCGTTGGTTTCGGTGAGTGAAATGTAGCTGTAAAGCGATTTTTCTGCGCCAACTTTTTCAATAATCATGCGAGCGTAAAAAGATTTTCCTTCGCCATAGCCGCCATTTAAAGCGACAACGCTGACATATTTTTTTGAATTTTTAATTGTAGTGGCTGCTTCGTGGGCGGATTTGCTGAAATTTAAGTTGTCGTCATTTGAAGCTTCGGGAGCGAATCTTCTTTTTAGGGTTGTTACGAAAAGTGGTTTGGTGCTGCATTTTAGAATAATTCCGAAGATCAAAATTATCAGAAAAATAATTGCAAAAATTAAGCTCGAGTTTGTTTGTGGCGTTTTTTCAATCCAATTATCAATTGCAAAAATCAGAAAAAGAAAAGACAAAATGCAAAGCGCAAAATCCAAGTAAGTTTTGTGCTTTTGAAGATTGGATTTTGCGAACTCTGGTTTAATTTTATTATATCCCAAATAACCCAGCGTGAATGATATTATTGCAATTATGAAAGAAAGAACTGGTGAAGAAGTTATTGTTGTTGGATTTAGATCAATAAGAGAAGGGGAGGTCGTTTTTAAAAATGTCCAAAATATCAATGCTGGAAAAGCAGCTTTTAAAAAAACTGATTTTAGAACTTTTAGTTTAATTAACAGTTTTTTACCCATAAATCACATAACCGTGATTTCTTACAGTTTGTAGGTAATGCGGTTGTTTAGGGTTTTGTTCGATTTTTTTTCTAAGGCGTGTGATTTGCACGTCGATGCTTCTGTCGTCAATTCCACCGCAAAGCGCTGAAAGCTTTTCGCGGCTTACGGAATTGCCTTTTTCTTTGCATAAAATATTTAAAATTTTCGCTTCCGAATCAGTTACGTGAATAAATTCTTCGCCTTTTTTTAAGCGTGATTCGGCGAGGTTGAAAGTGAATTCGCCAAAGCGGCAGATGTTTTCTTGGTCTTGAATTACGCTCATGCGTTTCAAGATATTATTAATGCGAAGAAGTAATTCTTTTGGCTCGAAAGGTTTTTGTAAATAGTCGTCAGCGCCAGCTTCTAAGCCTTTAATGCGATCATCAAATTCGCCGCGTGCGGTGAGCATGATTACCGGAATTTTTGAAGATTTTCGCAAGTCGGCTGTGAAATCAACGCCATTTTCATTGGGCAACATCACATCAACAATCAGCAGGTCAAAAATTAATTCCTGCATCATTTTTTTAGCTTCACCGGTGTCTTTGGCGAGAGAAACTTGAAAACCATTTTCGTCGAGAAAGCGGCCGAGCAAAGTGCGAAGACGCGTATCGTCGTCGATTACTAAAATGTGATGCAGTTTTTTAGTCATGATTTTTGTTGGTTGTTAAGCTTTCGCAATTTCGTCGAATTTTTTCATTTTAGTTAAAAGTTTTTCCAAATTATCCAATCTCACCATGCAAGGACCATCAGATGGCGCGTTGTCAGGGTCTTGGTGAACTTCCATAAACACGGCAGCAACTCCAACCGCAACGGCAGCGCAGGCTAAGGTTTCAACGAATTCGCGTTGGCCGCCGCTAGCGCCACCAAGTCCACCTGGTTGTTGAACTGAATGAGTTGCGTCAAATACAACTGGACAACCAGTTTTTGCCATGATTGGCAAGCTGCGCATATCGGAAACTAAAGTGTTATAGCCAAAGCTTACGCCGCGTTCGGTTAACATTACATTTTGATTTCCGAAGTGATCCATTTTTTTGACAATATTTGCAGCATCCCAAGGCGCTAAAAATTGACCTTTTTTAATGTTAATCACTTTGCCAGTTTTGGCTGCGGCTTCAAGCAAATCAGTTTGGCGACACAAGAATGCGGGAATTTGTAAAATATCAACTTCATCAACATTCGCCAAAATTCGGCAATGTTCTTCATTATGAATGTCAGTGATAATCGGGCAGCCAAATTGTTTTTTTACTTCGGCAAAAATTGGTAAAGTTTTTTCTAATCCTGCGCCGCGTTCGCCGCCAATGCTTGATCTATTGGCTTTGTCGAAAGAAGATTTGTAAATAAAATTAATTTTTAGCGAATCGCATATTCTTTTAATATTGCTCGCTATCATCAAACTGTGATCCATCGATTCAGTTTGGCATGGACCCGCGATTAAAGTGAAAGGAAGATTATTGGCAATTTTAAGATTTTTTATCTGAATGGTGCGCATGTTTATTCTAAAAAATTAAATAAATTGAAAGTTTTAGATGTTTTTAGTAATTCCCTTTTGTCAAAATTCAAATCAATATTTCCTTTTTAAAAATTCCTAAAAATGTTTGCTAAACCGATAAGTCTTATTCTTGTTTACGTTGTAACTATTTTCAACATCGTGATTCTAGCCTCGCCAGTATTGGCTGTAATCGTGCCTTTTGTGCAATTTAATAATAACACAATTGTTATTGAAAACGATCTTTTTCAAAGAATGAAATTTGTTTTTCTGTTCATTTGCTTTCTGGTTAGTTTTTTAATGCTGCTTTATTTGGTGCTGGATTTTCTTTTTGGATTCTCGGTTAAAAGCTCGCTTAAAGGATGCACGCGTTATGAAAAAATAAAAGATTATGATTTTTTAACTGAGCTTTTTAGTCAGGTAAAAAGCAAATTTGGCGAAAAAAGCGTGAAGCTTTACATTAAAAATACTGATGAAATTAATGCTTACGCAATCAGCAGTTTAGGCAGCAAAGCCATTGTTTTAACTAAAGGTTTAATCAATCATTATTTAACCGAATGCCCAGATCCGAAACAGTTTTTATATGCACTTCGTAGCGTAATTGGCCATGAAATGTCGCATTTAGTAAATAAAGATTTTCTGCCAACTTTTCTAATTTTAACTAATCAAAAAGTTACTAATTTCGTTTCAACAATTTTATATTTTATTTTCAGCCTCATCATTCGCGGCGCTAGAATGCTGCCGATTGGAAGTGAAACTTCAGTTTATACAATGCGCAAAACTTACTGGATTTTAAATTTAGTAATCACCGCTTTTAATCGTCTTGTAGTTTATAATTTATACGAATTTTTGCGCCGCTTCATTTCGCGTTCAATTGAATATCGTTGCGACCGTCAATCAGCAAAAGCATTTGGCGGGCGCAACATGGTTGTTGCCTTGTCAATGCTTGGTGAAAGCGGCTATTTCACGCTTTTTTCAACTCATCCGCGAACCAAAAGCAGAATGAAAAAAGTTGAGCAAATAAAAATCGCCGACGAAATTGTGCGTCCCGGATTTTTCGATGCGCTTTCTAATTATTTCTCGCTAATGTTTTTGATGGTGGTCTGTCTTTATTTCGCCAAGCAAGCGCATATTGATCATTATGTGCGTCTTTACCTCGATAATCATGAGGTTCTCAACCGTAAACTCACGATGTTGTGGCGCTTAATTTCACAATTTTTTTAAATGAAAAATTTTTCAACTCTTGCCGAATTAATTTCATTTCAAGCCGATAAACACAATAACCCAAAAGCTTTTAATTTTAAGGAAGACGGTCAAGTTCGCAGTTTTTCTAATAAAAAATTTAAAGAAGATTGTTTTCATTTTGCTTGCGGTTTGCGTGAATTAGGAATTCGCAAAAACCAAAGGATCGCCAATTTTTCTTATCAAAATCCGATTTGGTTAATTGCCGATTTAGGCTCTATTTTAGCGGGTGCAATAACAGTTCCGATTTTTTTCAATATCTCAAAAGAAAATCTGCTTTATCAAATTTCTGACTCTGATGTGAAATATGTTTTTACCGATAATCGTGAATTTTGCGAAACGGTAAAAAAAGAAAATATTGATGTAAAAATTATCAGTTACGGTTTTAAAACCAAAGATACGATTAGTTTTGAAGATGTGATGGAATCAGGAAAACAGGCTGTGCAAGATGAAAAATATGATTTTGAAATCTTAGTTAAAAAAACCGATCCGCAAGATCTTGCAACAATAATTTACACTTCAGGAAGCACGGGAAGGCCTAAAGGAATTGAGTTGACGCATCAAAATCTGGTTTCGCAAATTAAAGATACCGCAACATTTTTTCCACTTCCCAAAGAAGATATCGCTTTGTCTTTTTTGCCTTTAGCTCATATTTTTGAGCGCATGGTGATGATGTTTTATATAACGCGCGGTATTTCAATTCACTTTGCTGATGATGTAAAAAATGTCGCAAAGCTTTTAAAAGAAATCAAACCAACCTTGATGACAGCGGTTCCGCGGGTTTTAGAAAAAGTTTTTATCGGAATAGAAGATGGAATTAATTCTGGAAATTTATTTAAAAAAATTATCGGCAAAATTGCCTTGAAACGAGCTTTAAACAAAAATGTAAAAACTTTTCCTAACATTTTTGACGCTATTTTTGACACATTAATTTACAAAAAATTCCGCGCTGCTTTGGGTGGAAATATACGCATGATAATTTGCGGCGGAGCTGCACTATCAGAAGATGTAGAGCGTTTTTATCAAAATGTTGGAATTAAAATATATTGCGGTTACGGCATGACTGAAAGTTCGCCGGTTCTAACCGCAAATTGCCAAAGAAATCATAAATTTGGAACTGTCGGCAAAGCTTTTCCTTCAGTTGAATTGAAAATTGCTCGTGATGGTGAATTGCTCGCGCGCGGCCCAAATATTATGCGCGGCTATCACGGACAGCCGGATAAAACGGCAGAAGTTATTGTTAAAGGTTGGCTTCATACCGGCGATTTGGCCAAAATTGATGCAGCAGGTTATATAAAAATTATCGGCCGTAAAAAAGAAGTTTTTAAAACTGCCAACGGTAAATATGTAAGTCCAGTGCCTCTGGAACAGCAGTTAATGCAACGTCTCGGATTTTTGGTTGGCGCAGTTGTTATTGCAGAAGGAAGAAGATTTGTTTCGGTTTTGTTATTTCCAGATTTTGATCTTTTGAAAAAAACTAAAGCCAGATTTGGTTTTGATGGCAATGATGAAAGTTTTTTAAAGTCGCAAAATTTGCATAATTTTGTGCAGAAAAATATCGATGAAATGAATAAAAATCTTGATCGCTGGCAACAAATTCAAAAGTTCTTCATCTCTTCAGATCAAATCTCTATCGAGTCCGGCGACATTACGCCTTCGATGAAATTAAAAAGAAATGTCTTGGAAGAAAAATATAAGGAAGTGATCGAGGAGTTTTATAAGGAATAACTAATTTTCGTCATTGCCCCAAGCCAGCATAGATTTCATTTGGCTAGGCATTATTGTGGTAGTTATAAAATTCTCACTTGAAATTAATCTATAAAAAAATCAGATTACCGCAAATTGATTTTAGGAGTTAGAAAATGCAAAATAATGGGCAAAATAGAAGACAGCAATTCAGTGTATTAGGATTTTTAAGAAAGATATTTTCTATCGCTATAATAGTTAGTATTGCTGATTTAGTTTTTACGAGAGGTAAGAATATTATACGTTCTAGGAATGCATTTGAAAATCTAACCAATTCGTTGAATCAAAAACTCTCTTTAACAACTCCACACATTGAGAATGAAGAAAAACTATGTGCAAAAACACCTCAGTTTGATCGAAGTCCATATAATCCTGAACATTTATTCCTGACGCGAGAGGAAAAAATTTTGGATCACAAAGAAAGGTTACGAAATAAGGTGCTTGAGAGAAACGAATTTGGCAATGCGATGCACGTGAATATTATGAATCATTCATATAAAGATTCTCTGGCTATTCTAAATATTTATCCTGAGTACAGAGATGAGTTGCTAGATATGACAGATGGCAATAACAGAACTCCTCTTCATCTTGCTTTAGAAATTGGCGCTCCAACAGAGATCATTTCGCAAATTCTTACTACTAAAAATATTGCGATTCCTGATAAAGATGGAATAACTCCAATAATGCTTGCAATGCGAGGAGCTGTTGATGTTGATCTAATGAGAGAAATGATTAAAATGATTCCGCAAGACGAGCAAAAATTGATTCTACAGCAAAAAGATAATCAAGGTAGAAAAGCGAGAGATTGGAATAAAATGTCTAAAGAGGAAATGCTGGAGCGTTTTAAAAGTTTTGAAGTTGACGCAACGCGAGATGATAAATATTGCACCAGCAGTTTATTTCATGGTGACAAACACTCTTATTTGGCTACTCCAACTTTTTCTGATAAAGCAGGAGATGTTATTAAAAAAGCAGGTTTGGAGCGCGGTTCAAATTATTGGGTTGCGGAAGAATATAATGCAATAAAAGCTACTAAAGAAAATGTCAAAAAATTAAAAAGCATAGCAACTGAGGATACAATAGAAGCTCAAGAAGCGCGAAAAGAACTATCAAGTTTTTGGTGGCAAAGTAGCCAAAAAGAAGCCCCAATATGGCAATATATTGGTCATGAAATGGATAAAATTTATGAAAATTTTTCTGGAATTAGTCTTGTCGATAGAATTTTGCAGAACCAAAAAAGTCTCGCTGAATTAATAGAATATAAAAAAGTTAAAGTAACCAGTGCTGAGAAACTCAATAATGAAATAACTACGACGCAAAATAATGAGCTTTAAATTTCGGCATAATAAAAAAATGAGCGTCCAATAATTAAACCCCAATCCTAACTCAACTTAATCCCCCATTTTTTGCTTAAATATTTCGCTACAGATTCTCTTTCATCATTTAACAAAACCCGATTATAGATAATGATTTCGGCGATATATCCAGAATAATAACCATAAGAAACAAAGCTGCTGCTGCCGCCAATATTAAAGGTTGGAAAAACATAGCTAGCTGAGCCTTGTGCAGTTGTGCGAACTAAGCTGCCATTGACATAAAGAGAAGGAACTTTGTTAGTATAATCAACTTCAACGATTGTGGGTTTGGTCGCCGTAGTTGCATAAACCAATAGTGGCGGCATGTAGGATGAAGAATGTTCGTAAACTGAAATTCCATTTGTTCCCATCGCAATTCCAGCACCTGCAGCAGATATGGCGGGATAAGTACCAACACCATATTCTGGAAATAGAAGGTATTTTTTATTACCAGTTCCCGCAGTTCCTGAGGTGCTTTCAGTTGAAAGAGCGTCGGCAGAGTTAGGCTTGGCAACTACAAAAATTGTAAAATTATTCGCAGTTTCAGGAGTTCCACTAAGGCCGGTTCCATAGCTTGAAAGTCTCAAAGAATCATCGGTACCATCAAATTTCAGCGCCGGCAAATTATTTATCGCATCCATTACATAAAGTGGTTTTGACGCCGCAGTGTTTTGGGTGGCATTATTTGGATTTATGGTTGGATTAATATCATACCAAGTGCTGATAGCAGTATTATCTTCTCTTTCTGCGGAATCGAAACTTTTTTCAGCCGTGGCATCAAGCCATAAAATTAGGCCTTGTATTGATGAAATATCGGAAGATGAGGTCAAGCTTCTGGCGGTGTTTATTTTGTAATCAGTATAGATCGAAGAAGATCGAATTATAGTGGCTAGAACTATGCCAACAATTACAAAAATTATGGAGATTTCTAATAAAGAAAAAGCGCTACGCAATTTGGTTGGAGATTTTTTCATTGAATGAATATGAATTTTTTGAAAGTTGGTAAATCTGTTTTCAATCTAACTTTTGTCAAGAAATCTTAAGCAGAAAGCACTTCCAAAATTCCATCTGTAATTTTTTGCAATTGCTTTTTCTTAATGTTAAGCGCCGGCATTGTGTAAATACAATTAGCAAAAGGTCGTAAGAAAATTCCTTTTTCAACAAAGTTTTTTCTTAACTCAATCATTTTATTAAAATCACCATCAATTTCTACAACTCCTACAGCGCCAAGAACCCGAATATCTTTAACATTTTTTAAATTACGGCATTTTTTAAGTTCTTTTAGCAAAAACTTTTCATCACTTAAAACTTTTTTCTCGTAATCAGTTTTTTCAAATAAATCCAGCGATGCATTTGCCGCAGCTGCAGCCAAAGGATTTCCCATAAAAGTCGGGCCATGCATTAAAGCAGAATTTAGGGAATCGCTTAAAAAAGCGCTGAAAATTTCTTCATTGACCAAAGTTGCCGCAAGCGTTACAGCGCCGCCAGTCAGAGCTTTTCCCAAAACCAAAATGTCAGGTTTGATATTAGCGTGATCAGTCGCAAATTTTTTACCCGTGCGATAAAAACCAACAGCGCATTCATCGGCGATAAATAAAATTTGGTGTTTTTTGGCGATATTAAAAATTTGGCGCAAAATTTCGTCATCATGAAAAACCATGCCGCCAGCGCATTGAATTAAAGGCTCAATAAAAATTCCGGCTAAAATATTTTTATTTTCTTTAATAAATTGCTCGAATTTATTTAGGTCATTTTCGTTTTGCGGCAAATCTAGCGAGAAATTTTTAAGCAGAATTTTTTCAAATTTCTGATGCATTCCCGAATTTAAATCAGCCAAAGACATTGCGCCCGTTGTGTCGCCGTGATAAGAATTTTTAAAAGAAATGAATTTTGTTTTCGCATTTTCACCGCGATTAATATGAAACTGCCAACAAATTTTCATCGCCACTTCAATTGCCACCGAACCGGAATCAGAAAAAAATACGCGATCCATTTTGCTAAATTGACAAAGACGATGCGCTAATTTGTAAGTTTCATCATTAGCAAAACCTGCCATCATAATATGCGGCAAAATTTTCGCTTGGCGGCAAATTTCTTTAATCAGGTGAGGGTGATTGTAACCATGAGCCATACTCCACCACGAGGCAATGCCATCAATTAAAACGCGACCATCTTTTAGGAAAATTTCGGAAGCTTTGGCGCTTTTAATTTCAAGCTGCGGCAAATGATTTTGCATTTGGGTATAAGGCAGCCAAATATGTTTTTGCCCGAGTTTAATAGGGTTCATTTAGATTATTTTTTCAGCTAATTTAGTCCATTCGCTTTGCGGATAGCGTGATTTCAAACTATTATAAGCCTTTTTACCTTCAGCTTTTAAACCGATTTTATAATAGATTTCAGTCAAGCGAAAATAAGCTTCTGCTACTTGATTGGTTTGGCGATAGCGCGAAATTATTTCGCGAAAACTGACAATCGCTCCAACATAATTGCGGCTTTTAATTTGGTAACGCCCAACCGACATTTTGGCACCAGCTAAATGTTCATCAACGAAATCAAGCTTTTCTCTAGCGTCAGCAGCATAATCGCTGGCCGGAAATCGGGCGATTAATTCGCGGAAAATAAATGAAGCTTGTTGAGTATTATCTTGAGCACGATCGATTTCGGGAATCTGATTATAGTAAGTTAAACCTTTCATATAAATCATGTAAGGCACATATTCGCTATTTGGATTTAAGCGCAAGAAATCATCAACTACCGGTAAAAGCTTGGCATAATTTTCATCCTTGTATCTGGCGTAAACCGCCATGGTTTGACCTTTAATCGCCCATTTTGAAAAAGGAAATTCATCATCGATTTTCTCAAATTGTTCAGCGGCTTCGCTGTAACTTTTTGATTTTAAAAGTTTGTAAGCTTTGGCGTAAGCCATTTCAGCATTGGTTTTTTCGTCATCCTTATTGGCGGCGCAGGAAAAGAGAAATGATACGAGTAAAAGCAGGGAAAGAAATTTTTTCATAATTTTTATTTTTTTCGAATATCAACACTCAACTTATGAGCCTGCAACCCTTCGCATTCAGCCAGAACTGACGTGGCTTTAGCGAGTTTATCAAAAGATTTTTTATCGCAAGAAATTAGCGAAATTCTTTTTAAAAAATCAAAAACTGAAAGTCCGCTCGAAAATTTTGCCGAAGATGAAGTAGGCAAAGTGTGACTTGGTCCAGCCATATAATCGCCAATGCTTTCTGGCGAATAATTTCCTAAAAAAATCGCACCGGCATTTTTAATTTTCGGCACAAAAGTTTCACAGTTTTTAGTCGCAATTTCCAAATGTTCCGGAGCAATAAAATTGGCGATGTGAATTGCATCGGACAGATTTTTTACTACAAAAATTGCTGAATTTTCTAAAGATTTTTCAATTATTTCTTTGCGCGGTAAATTCTCTTTTAAACCATTAATTGCCGCTGAAATTCTTAAAGCAAAATTTTGATCATCAGTAATTATAAATGCTTTAGAATCAGGTCCATGTTCGAGTTGCGAAAGTGCATCTGCTGCAATCCAATCGCAATGAGCGGTTTTATCGGCAATGATTGTTACATCAGTTGGGCCGGCGATCATGTCAATTCCAACATCACCGAAAACAATTTTTTTGGCGGTGGCAACAAATGAATTTCCCGGACCGACAATTTTATCAACTTTAGAAATGGTTTTTGTTCCATAAGCCAAAGCTGCAACTGCTTGCGCGCCGCCGATTTTATAGATTTTTTTAATGCCGCAAAGTTTTGCCGCAAATAAAACTGCCGGATTAATTTTACCCGAACTTGCCGGTGCGCACATTGTGATTTCTTCAACACCCGCAACAATTGCCGGAACTGCAGACATTAAAACTGAACTGGGATAAGAAGCGCTTCCACCCGGAGTATAAACGCCAATTGAACTAACGGCGCGCCAGATATTTCCTAGGCGTACGCCATCTTCATCTGTAAAATTAAAATCTTTTGGCAGCTGTTTTTTGTGATAATTTTCAATGCGCTTATAAGCAGTTTTTAAAGCTGCTTTTACATCTTTATTTAGCGTTTTTTCAGCAGCAGCAATTTCTTGCGGCGTAACTAAAAAATCTTCAGCTTTTTTGTAAGAAGTTTTATCGAATTTATTGGAGTAAGAAACCAAAGCTTTATCGCCACTTTTTCTAACTTCCAAAATAATATCATTTACGATTTTGCTAACATCTTTATCAGATTCTTGTGCTTTGGTTAAAAACTTGTAGAAGCTTGATTTTTCAAGGCCAACAAGATTATTGGTGATTTTTTTTTCAACTAAAAAAATTTTCATTTAACTAGAAATTTTAATTTTTTGCCCAACTTTTATACCGAATTTTTTTACTAAACCGGCATTAATTTCTAAAACTTTTTTGACCTCTTTTTCGGAAGAAATTATATCGAGAGAATGAGGTTCGGTATCAGTTACAATTGTGGCAATTTGATTATTTTTATCGATAAAAACCATGTCGAGCGCAATGCGGGTGTTTTTCATCCACATCACAATTACTTGGCTTTTATAAAAAGGAAAAAGCATTCCACAATCTTCTTGCAAATGGTCCAAATTCATCAAGCCATACATTTTTTTTTCATCAGAATCGGCGATTGCGATTGAAAATTGGCTAATTTCTTTGTTGTCTGAATCGAAAATCTGTAATTTGGCGTTGTAGTTTTTAAGATCGCGGTTAAATTCGAGAATCTCCTTGGCATCAATGTTTTGCGGTGTTCGCAAGATTACAAAAATTACTGTAACGCAAGCAAAAATAACAAAAGTGAAACGTTTCCAATTAAATTTCAGATCTGGTTTTTTCATAATTCTTTGTGAAATTTTGTTTTTTTTGGATGTCGCATCTGCGCAAGCGGTGACTAAATCTAAGCCTGAAACGCCAACCAGAATAAGATCTGACATAATCGACATCAAGAGAAAATCGCAAGTTATTAACTTTATCAACAATGTGACTGTTGAAAAAGATGATAGCAGTTTGCTCGCCAATAAAATGACTGTGCTTTACGAAGAAAAGTCGCAATCCAATGGTCAAAAATCTTCGATCAAAAAAATTATCGCCCAAGATAATGTTAAAATTTTTAGCGAAGATTTTGTCGCAAGCGGTGACAAAGGATATTACGAACCAGCGAAAAATATTTTTGTTTTAGAAAAAAACGTGATCGTGAATAATGGCACTTCAATTGCCAGCGGTAATAAATTCATCTATGATTTGGTTACCAAAAAAGGTAAATTTGTCGGTCGAAAAGATGAAACTTCAATCACCGGAAATGGTGGCGACAAGCGAGTTGTAGTTGTAATTGGCGATGATTTTCCTGATCGCAAAAAAGAAATGAAAAAATCAAAAAAAGAAAAAAATGAGCAAGACAACTTTAAGCGCTAAAAATTTAAGCAAATCATACGGTAAAAAAGTGGTGATTCGCGACATCAGTCTAGACATTGCGCAAGGCGAAGTTGTTGGGCTTTTAGGCCCAAATGGCGCTGGAAAAACTACCTGTTTTTACATGATTGTTGGTTTGATTGAAGCGGGATCGGGAAATATTTTTATCGACCAACTTGATATTACTAACATGCCAATGTATCAGCGCGCGCGCCTTGGAATTGGCTATTTGCCGCAAGAAGCTTCGATTTTTCGCGGCATGAATGTTGAAGATAATATTTATTCAATTTTGCAAATTGCTGAAAGTAACGAGAAAAAACGCCGCCAAAAATTAGAAGAATTATTAGAAGAATTTTCAATTACTCACATTCGAAAATCCCACGCTCTGGCGCTTTCGGGCGGCGAAAGAAGAAGGGTGGAAATTGCGCGTGCTTTGGCAACAAATCCTTCATTCATCTTGCTTGACGAACCTTTCGCCGGTGTTGATCCAATCGCGGTTAATGATATTCGCGTGATGGTTGGGCATTTAAAAAATCGTGGAATTGGCGTTTTAATTACTGATCATAATGTGCGCGAAACCTTGTCAATTGTGGATCGCGCCTATATTGTTTATGATGGAATGATTTTAACTTCCGGTTCGAAAGACGCGATTGTTGAAAATGAACAAGTGCGGAAAGTTTATTTAGGGGAAGATTTTAGGATTTAAATATCGAGCAAAGCACTTTAGTGCGTCGTCGAGATGCTAAGCTCGACCTCAAAACTTACTCATTCAACTTCGCAATAATTTCATCGGCAATCTTTTCAATCTGATGTTGATTTTTCCCTTCAACCATCACGCGAATTAAATTTTCTGTTCCCGATTTACGAACCAAAATCCGCCCATTTTCACCAAGTTCATTTTCTTTCTCTTTAATAAAATCTTGCACCGCTTTTTCTTCCAACGGATTTTTCTTATTGGCATCAAATTTTGTGTTTTTCAAAAGCTGTGGAAACAATTCAAACAAATTCAAAACTTCACTTGCTGGTTTTTTATTCTCACAAATAACCGACAAAACCTGAAGCGCTGCAATCAAGCCATCTCCCGTTGTAGAATAATCAGAAAGCACAATATGCCCCGATTGTTCGCCACCAAAATTGCAGCCATTTTTACGCATTTCTTCCAAAACGTAGCGATCTCCAACTTGGGCACGAATTGTGGAAACGCCGATATAACTCAAATAATTTTCTAAAGCCAAATTCGACATTTGGGTAATTACAACCGTATCTTTTTTTAAATTTCCATCATCGTGAAGTTTTTCGGCGATCAGCGCAATCAGTTTGTCGCCGTCAATGGCATTGCCTTTTTCATCAACTACCAAAAGTCGGTCAGCATCGCCATCAAGGGCAATTCCGATGTCGGCTTTAGTTTCTAAAACTTTTTTACACAAAGCTTCGGGATGAGTTGAGCCGCATTTTTCATTAATATTAAAACCGTCAGGACTAGTTCCAATTTCAATTACTTCAGCGCCAAGTTCCCAGAAAATTTTCGGTGCAATGTTGTAAGACGCGCCATTAGCGCAATCGACGACGATTTTTAAATTGGTTAAAGTTTTATCTTTCGGGAAAGAATTTTTTACAAATTCGATATAACGGTTGGAAGCATCATCAAGCCTTTTAACGCGGCCGAAATTTTTTGATTCAGCCAAATGTGGCGTGATGTCGCCTTCAATTAAGCTTTCAATTTCGCGTTCTAATTTATCGCTTAATTTATGGCCATCGCGGGTAAAAATTTTAATGCCATTATCGTGATAAGGATTGTGTGAGGCAGAAATCATAATTCCAATATCAGCGCGAATTGAGCGCGTTAACATTGAAACCGCCGGAGTTGGAACTGGGCCAACTAAAAACACATCCATGCCAACAGCAGCCAAGCCAGCGGTGAGAGCGGGTTCAATTACATAGCCAGAAAGGCGAGTGTCTTTGCCAATTACAACGCGGTGACGATGATCGCCATCAATAAATTTTGCGCCAATCGCCATGCCAACTTTAAGGGCAATTTCTGCGGTCATGGGAAATTTATTTGCTGTGCCACGAATGCCATCGGTGCCGAAATATTTGCGAGTCATTAGTTATGAGTTTTTATTATAGATCGCATGGACCCCGTCGTGAAGACGGGGTGACATCGAGTATGTTTTATGTACATACTTCTAACTTGTCACTCCGTCTTCAAGACGGGGTGACATCGGGTATGTTTTATGTACATACTTCCAACTTGTCACTCCGTCTTCAAGACGGGGTGACATCGGGTATGTTTTATGTACATACTTCCAACTTGTCACTCCGTCTTCAA